>JAZSBF010000083.1:0-27669 GCA_045602205.1 Eubacteriales bacterium | reverse complement strand
GTAGTTATGCCGTCTTATATTTTAAAAAATTTTTCCAAACAGATGAAAGGAAATTTTTTCGGGGTGACGGCGACCGAAAAAACAGAATTGTTATGACACGTAGAGAAGCAAGAGAGGCAGTATTCGGTCTGCTTTTTGAGTCGGAATTCCGCAAGGATGAGTCCGCAGAGGAGATATACTATTCATCTGCGGAAAACCGTGAGATAGGTGAAGATGCATATATAAAGAAAGCGTATTTCACCGTTGTCGATAAGAGGGATGAGATAGACACCCTTATCGGAGAGCATTCGAACGGCTGGAAAACGAACAGACTCACCGTCGTTTCACGCTCGGTCCTCCGACTTTGCGTTTACGAGATGCTTTATGAGGACGGAATTCCTTATAACGTTTCTATAAACGAGGCGGTCGAGCTTTCCAAAAAGTATGATGACGAGAAGGCGCGTCCTTTTGTGAACGGCGTACTTAATTCTATAAAAAATGAGCTTGAGAGCAAGGGCGGCTCAAAATGAAAAAAGCTTATGTTGGCTTTGATACAAGCAACTACACCACGTCGATAGCAGTCTCGGACGAGGGCGGGGAGATAGTTGCGAATCTCAAACGCCCTCTGCCCGTAAGGTCGGGTGAGTGCGGACTTCGTCAGTCCGACGCGGTCTTTGCTCACATAAAAAATCTTCCGATACTTGCGGACGAGCTGTCGGCTTTTTTGAGTGAGGGAAATTATTCTCCTGTCGCTGTCGGCGTTTCGGCGCGACCGAGAGACGCAGAGGGCTCTTATATGCCTTGTTTTCTCAGCGGAGTCTCGGCGGCGCACTCGTTTGCGGCGGCATCGGGTATACCCGTTTTTGATTTTTCACACCAGAATGGGCACGTTATGGCAGCGGCGTATTCCTCGGGAGTGTCTGAAAGACTTTTTCGTTCGGAATTCCTCGCCTTTCACGTATCGGGCGGAACGACCGAGGCGTTGCTTGTTCGTCCCGAGGGGTCGGGCTTTTCCTGCGAGCTTGTGGGAGAGACGCTTGACCTTAACGCAGGTCAGGTCATAGACAGAGTCGGCGTTATGCTTGGACTTGATTTTCCCTGTGGCGCTGCGCTTGAGAGATTGGCTGCCGAGTATTCGGGGAAGATAAAAAACGCAAAAATATCTGTGAAGGACGGCTGCTGTAATCTTTCTGGTGTTGAAAATATTGCGAGTAAGCTCATCTGCGACGGCGCGGACAAGACCGAGGTCGCGGCTTTCGTTTTTGAGTTTATCTGCCGTACTCTTATAAAGATGGCTTCGCAGATAACTGAAAGATACAGACCTATGCCTCTGCTTTTTGCGGGAGGCGTTATGTCAAATACGTATATGAGAGAGTCAATAAGCAGAGAGTTTGAGGCGTATTTCTCAGCTCCGTCATTCTCGGCTGATAATGCGGCAGGAATTGCGTTGCTCTGCAGAAAAAAACATCTCTCTTAAGGGTGGTAAAATGGATGCTTACGAAGGCGGTATCAGCGTATCGGCGCTGAACGGCTATATCAAATCTATGATGGAACGCGATGACTTTTTGTCGAGCGTTGCCATATATGGAGAGATATCTAATTTTAAAAGAAATATTTCGGGTCACCTCTATTTTTCGCTTAAGGACGAGGGGGCGGCAGTAAGCGCTGTAATGTTCAAGAGCGCGGCATCACGTCTTGGATTCATTCCGTCAGACGGAATGAAGGTCAGAGTCTACGGCAGAGTTTCTCTCTATGAGAAAACGGGACAGTATCAGGTCTACGTTGAAACAATGAGAGCTGACGGTGTGGGCGAGCTTGCGCGCGCCTACGAGGCGCTAAAGAGAAGGCTTGAGGCGGAGGGAATTTTTGCTCCCGAGAAAAAGAAGCCTTTGCCCTCTATGCCTAAAAGGATAGGGATAGTTACCTCTCCCACGGGGGCGGCTGTTCGGGATATGATAAACGTTACTGGCAGAAGATATCCGCTCGCTGACATAGTGATATTTCCGTCTGCCGTGCAGGGTGCGGACGCTCCGCTTGAGCTGAGGACGGGAATTGAATATTTTAACGTTATGATGAACGTTGACGTCATAATTATAGGACGCGGCGGAGGTTCTATTGAGGACTTGTGGGCGTTCAACGACGAAGCGCTCGTAAGGGCAGTTGCGGCGTCAGCCATACCTGTGATATCGGCTGTCGGGCACGAGACCGATTTTACGCTCTGCGACTTTGCGGCAGACAGACGCGCGCCGACACCCTCGGCGGCGGCAGAGATAGCCGTTCCCGACGTGGCGGCGATAAGTGAGTATCTTATTCGCGCAAAGAGTCGGATAGACACAGGCGTGGGCACTGTGATAAATAAAAAACGCGAGGATGTTTTTAATCTCGAGAGGATAGTTCTTCTTAACTCTCCCGTCGAGAAGCTTAAAAGCTCGAGACTTAAGATGGAAAACTATTCTACAAAGCTTAACGCCTCTATGCAGAAGCGTATCTCATACTCAAAGCGTGAGATAGGAGAGCTTTCGGCAAAGCTTTACGGAATGAATCCGCTTGCGGTGCTATCAAGAGGCTTTGGAGCTATCGAGAACGGTGAGGGGAAAATTATATCCTCGGCGTCTCGTCTTCGCGTTGGAGAAAATGTGAAGATAATTATGTCGGACGGAAGCGTAAACGCTTCTGTTACGGGTATTGATATTAAAAAGTGAAAGGATGCGAAAATGATGAACAAAGAAGAGCTTTCGTTTGAAAATGCTGTAAAAAGGCTTGAAAAGATAGCATCTGAGCTTGAAAAAGAGGGCTATTCGCTTGACGAGTCGCTCGCTCTTTACGAAGAGGGAATAAAGCTTATTAGATATTGCAACGGTCTGCTTGAGGATGCCGAGAGAAAGATAACTGTTCTGGGCGCAACACCCGACGGAGAGATCGTTGAGAAGGATTTTTTGCAATCGACAGAAGACTGATAAAAGAGGAAAAATATGACTACGGATATAAAAAATCTGCTTAAAGCCGACGCGGCTGTTATAGAGAACGAGCTCGCTAGTATTTTTGCACGCGAGGACGCAGATATAAACAATTTGCTTGAGGCTGAAAAATACTCGCTTTTTGCGGGCGGAAAGAGAATAAGACCGTTTCTTACACTTGAATTCTGCAAGATGTTCGGTGGGGACGAGAGGGCGGCTGTACCTTTTGGCTGCGCCGTTGAGATGATACACACCTACTCCTTGATACACGACGATCTTCCTTGTATGGACGACGACGATCTAAGACGAGGAAAGCCGACTAATCACAAGGTGTTCGGTTATTCTACCGCGCTTCTTGCGGGCGACGGACTTCTGACACACGCCTTCGGTGTTGCGGCTTCGAATAAATACGTGTCGGCTGATGCGGCTCTTGCGGCGGTAAAAACGCTGTCCGAGTGCGCGGGAGAATTTGGAATGGTGGGCGGACAGATAATCGACCTTAAGGGAGAGAATGAAAAGCTTCCTCTTGATAAGCTCTTGAAGCTCCATTCGCTCAAAACAGGAGCGCTTATTCGCGCGGCGGCTCTTATGGGTGCTTATGCCGCAGGGTGCAGTGTCGACTCGGATGAGGTCAGAGATACGATAGAATATGCCTCGGGCATAGGTCTTGCTTTTCAGGTAATAGACGACATTCTTGATGTATGCGCTACCGAGGAGGCTATGGGCAAGTCACTTTCCGATGCGGATAGAAACAAAACGACCTTTATGACTTATTATAGTATTGACGAGGCAAAAAGATACGCTGCCGAGCTTACGCAAAAGGCAATATCCGCTATATCCGGATATTCGGGCTCTGAGGCGCTCACCGATCTTGCCGTATATCTTCTTGCACGCGATCATTGATTTTTTGGAGGGTAATTACAGTGCTTAAAGATTTTTTTGAAAATTATATGCTTATATCCGCAATATCGGCGTGGCTTTTGGCACAGATACTCAAGGTCTTTACGGGTATGTTCAAGGATAGAAAATTTGACATACTGCATCTGCTTTTCTCTAACGGAGGAATGCCGAGCTCACACACAGCGGCGGTATGCGCACTTGCTACCGCAAGCGTGATAAAATTTGGATTTGCTTCCTTTGAGTGCGCTATCTCTTTAATTTTTGCTATAATCGTTATGAACGACGCTTGCGGCGTCCGCTATGAGACTGGAGAGCAGGCAAAGCTTATAAACAGAATAACCAAGGAGCTCTTTTCGGGCAAGAACGAGGAGATAAACAAGGGTCTTAAGGAGCTTGTCGGTCACACTCCTTTTCAGGTGTTTATGGGGGCGCTTGTCGGAATTGCGGTAGGCGTCGGCTTCTCATTTTTTATGCTCTGAGCTTGTGAGGCATTATGAGGATAGACGTTTATTTGAGCGCGGCGGGATATCTTCCAAGCCGCAAAAAAGCGCAGGATCTTATCTCGGCGGGGGCGGTATTCGTGGACGGCTCGCAGGTGAAAAAATCCTCTGAGACGATAGACGAGACGGTCGAGCACGACGTCAAGATAGAGCAGGTCTTCAAATATGTCAGCCGTGGCGGAATGAAGCTTGAGGCGGCGCTTGACGCCTTTTCCATCAACGTAAGCGGAAAGCTTGCCGTAGATATCGGAGCTTCGACGGGTGGTTTTACCGATTGCTTGCTCAAAAGAGGCGCGTACAGAGTAACCGCTATCGATGCGGGATACGGTCAGCTTCACGACTCACTCAAGGCGGACAAAAGGGTTGTGTCGATAGAGCATTTTAACGCGAGGGAGCTTACGCCCGACGTTGTGGGCGAGCTCTGTCACATAGCAACAGCCGACGTTTCGTTTATATCCCAGACCTATATAATCCCGCAGATATCCAAGGTGCTTATTGACGGCGGCAGCTTTGTCAGCCTTATAAAGCCGCAGTTTGAGGCGGGACGGCAGGGAATTGGCAAAAACGGTATAGTTATCAATTCGGCATACAGATTTCTTGCTGTGAAAAGAGTTATAAGCTGCGCTCTTGAGAATGGCTTTGACTGTGTGGGGCTTATTCAGTCCCCTATAAGCGGCGGAGACGGAAATCGTGAATATCTGGCGCATTTCATAAAAAAATCTTCTGTTACGCCGAAGATAGACGATAAAATGATATTGGCAATAGTCAAAGGAAAGGTGAACTGATGAAGAAGGTTGCGATAATATCAAATTTCAATATAAAAGAAAAAGCCGATGCGGCGTATGCCGTGGCGGATAAGATTGCGCCTTTATGCTCTGAGATACTTATACTCGCGGCATACAAGGACAAGATATTCAGAATGCACAAGCACCGCAAGGAATTTTCATATAAGACGCCCGACGAGCTTTATGGCGAGGCAGAAATGGTGATAGTTCTCGGCGGTGACGGATTTATGCTTGAGGTGGCAAGGCGTGCTTCTGCTGCGGATATTCCGATACTCGGCATAAATCTCGGACGCGTAGGATATATGACAGAGCTTGAATTCGATGAGCTTGAGCTTATAGAAAAGGTTTTTGCCGGAGAATATACGATAGATGAGAGGGCTATGCTCTCTGTCGAGGTCGTCACACGTGACGGACAGAGAAAGGCACTTTCATACGCGCTCAACGAGGCAGTGGTCGCAAACGGCTCTACGGCAAGAATAATAGACCTTCAGCTCTCCGACAACGGAGTTCTCGTGTCGGATTTCAGAGCCGACGGACTTGTGGTGGCGACGCCCACGGGCTCTACCGCTTATTCGCTCTCTGCGGGCGGACCGATCGTTGACCCGAAGCTTGCTTGCTTCTGTGTAACTCCGATATGCCCACACTCACTGCTTGCAAGACCGCTTGTCTTTCCTGATACGGCGCACCTTGAAATAAAAAATGTATGCGTGAGGGAAAAGCTTTTGCATCTCACGCTTGACGGAAGAGTTACCTATGACATTTATTACGGCGATACAGCGATAATAACACGTTCTTCTCTTACGACAAAGCTTATTCGTGTCAAGGACAGAAGCTTTTACTCTAAGATAAGAACAAAAAAATTTTTTTGATTGAGGTTTTTGATCATGAAAAAGAAAAGGCAGGAAAAAATACTTGACCTTATTACTAAGTATGAGATAGATACTCACGAGGATATGATTGCGAAGCTCGGCGACGAGGGGTATATAGTTACTCAGGCAACGATATCCAGAGATATGAGAGATCTCAGACTTACCAAAGTGCCTACCGCGCGCGGAACGTATAAGTATGCCGTAAGCGCATCAAACGGACATTCTAACACGATAAAGCTCAATCACGCTGTGGTTGATTCGATAATAAGCGTGGAGTATGCGCTCAACAACATTATTATCAAAACTTATCCCGGACTCGCTCAGGCTGTGGCGTCGGGCGTGGATTCGCTGAATAATGAAAGTATTCTCGGGTGTGTCGGCGGCGATGATACGATAATCGTGGTTACGAGGGACGTTGAGTCGGCGGGAGAGATAAGCGAGACGATAAGAGAATTGATGAAAACGATGTAGGAGATAAAATGATCTTATCACTTCATATAGAAAATATAGCCGTTGTAAAGTCTCTTGATATTGATATGAGGCACGGATTTACCGTACTTTCGGGAGAGACAGGTGCGGGAAAATCTATAATAATCGACTCGCTGAATCTTCTCTGCGGCGGCAGGGCGGATAAGGATATGATACGCTCGGGCGAGCGATGCGCCGAGGTCTCTGCGGTCTTTGCCGAGATAAATAAGAGGGCTGAAAAGATAATATCAGAGCTCGGTTTTTCGCTTGACGACGGAATGCTTATGATATCGAGAAGCGTCAGCCTTGACTCTCCCTCTCAGGCACGCCTTAACGGAAGGCTTATAACGCTTTCGGTATTGCGCGATGTGACGGCGGCTCTCTTTAACATTCACGGTCAGAATGATAATCAGCGATTGCTTGATAAGGCTAATCACCTTGCCCTGCTTGACAGCTTTGCCTATTGCGAGGACGAGGTCGAAGAATATTCAAAGATATACAAGGATATTTTGCACACGAGGTGTGAGATAGACTCGTTTAAGAGAGATATCCTTGAGAGCAATCGAATGAGGGATATGCTCAGATATCAGATAGAGGATATTGATTCTGTAAAGCTGAAATCGGGCGAGGAGGAGGCTTTGACGTCTGAGTCGAAAAGACTTCAGAGCCTTGAAAAGATAAAAAAGCATTGCAGTCTGGTTCAAAAGGCAATTTGCGGAGGTGAGAAGAACGTCGGTGCTATCTATATGCTCGACAAGGCGGCAGCAGCGCTTTCTCAGCTTACCGATGCTATCCCCGAAGCCGAGGCGCTTTGCGAAAAAATTACCGATATGAGATATCAGCTTGATGATATCGCTGACGAGGCGGCGGGATTTTGCGACGATACTTATGACGATCCCATTGCGAGAATAGACAAGATCGAGGGCAGACTCGAGGCTATATCAAAGCTTAAGAGAAAGTATGGCTCTACTGTTGAGGAGATACTCGCGTTCCGAGAGGATGCGGCAAATAAGCTTGATATGATAGAAAACTCCGACGAGCGCATAGGTGAGCTTGAAAAACAGCTTGCGAGTATCTCGAAAGAAGCAGAGACGGCAGCGCTTGTTATAAGAGAGAAGAGAACTGCCGCGGCAAAGCTGCTTACCGAGAAGGTAAGTGAAACACTTGCTTTTCTCGATATGCCGAAGGTGCGCTTTGAGGTCGTGCTCTCTGAAACAGAGGATTTCTCTGCAAGAGGGCTTGACAGCGCGGAGTTTATGATATCAACTAATATAGGCGAGCCTATGATGCCTATGATAAAGATAGCATCTGGCGGAGAGCTTGCAAGAATTATGCTCTCGCTTAAGAGCATACTCAACGAATGCGACGGAATAGACACGGCGATCTTTGATGAGATAGATACGGGTATTTCGGGAAAGACCTCCCGCAAGGTCGGTCTTAAGCTAAGAGAGATATCCGAGAGCACGCAGGTGATATGCGTTACTCACTCGGCGCAGATAGCCTCTCTTGCCGCCACACACCTTTTTGTATCCAAGAACGAGGTGGACGGACGAGTTGAGACGTCTCTCAGGGAGCTTGACGAGGGTGAGCGCGTTGAGGAAATCGCGAGAATACTTGGTGGAATTGAGATAAGCGATATACAGAGACGCGCCGCTGCCGAGATGATAAACGAGCATAATTTATAAGAGGTTATTTTAATGAACAAAACTAACGCTATGCGCCAGCTTGACGCGGCAAAGATAAAATACGAGGTCTTTGAGTACGAGGTCGATGAGAATAATCTTGCGGGCACGCACGTTGCCTCGCAGCTTGGACTTCCTTACGATATCGTTTTCAAAACGATAGTTGCGCGCGGAGATAAAAGCGGACATATAGTTCTGTGTATTCCTTGCGACAAGGAGATAAATCTGAAAAAAGCGGCGGTGGCTACCTCAAACAAAAAGGTCGAGACAGTTCAGGTCAAGGAGCTTCTCGGACTTACGGGATATATCCGCGGCGGTTGCTCACCGATAGGAATGAAAAAGAGATTTCCGACCTATTTCGATTCGTCGGTGCTTCTTTGCGATAAGATAACCGTCAGCGCGGGAGTTCGTGGCGCACAGCTTTTGCTCGACGCGAGCGAGCTTATCAAATTTATTGGAGCGAATACGGCGGATATCGTTTGATGCAGGTTGATATTTTTATAAATGTTTTTTAAGCTCTTGAAAAATATCATATTTTGTAGTATAATTATAAGGTTAAAAACCGATAGAGGAAAGGTTTAAGATATGCTTACTGTTAAGAAAAAACTATCCGAAAAAATTGCTGAAAAATTACTTCTGGCGTATCCTGAGGCAGAGATAAGCGCCCAGATGATAGAGGGGATGCTCGAATATCCCCCAGATGCTAAAATGGGAGATATCGCGCTTCCTTGCTTCAAGCTCAGCAAAACACTCAGAAACGCGCCGCCTAAGATAGCTATGGCTATCGCGGAGGGCTTTGAGTGCGACGTTGTTGAAAGAGCAGAGGTGCTTGGAGGTTACTTTAATATTTATCTCAGCTCTAGGACGCTTGCGGAAAAGGTCGTGCGTGAGGTGCTTGAGAAGGGGGAGAAATATGGCGCGCCAAGCTTTGGCGAGGGCAAGACAGTCGTGCTTGACTATTCTTCGCCGAACGTTGCGAAGCCCTTCCATATAGGACACCTCGGAACTACCGTTATAGGTCACTCGCTCAGAAAGCTTCACGAGTTTGCGGGATATAAGTGCGTGGGCATAAATTATCTCGGAGACTGGGGCACTCAGTTTGGAAAGCTTATCGTTGCTTATCGTATGTGGGGCAACAAGGAGCTTATCGAGAACGGCGGAATAGACAAGCTGGTGGAGCTTTACGTAAAATTCCACGAGGAAGCGGAGAAGGATGCGTCTCTCAATGATAAAGCAAGAGCTGAATTCCGTAAGCTTGAGGACGGAGACAGCGACAATATCACGCTTTGGCGTTGGTTTGTTGATATCAGTCTCGCGGAATATCAGAAGACCTATAAGCAGCTCGGAATTGAGTTTGACAGCTATAAGGGAGAGTCCTTCTATACCGACAAAATGCCCGCTCAGGTTCAAAAGCTTCGCGATATGGGGCTTATGAAGATAGACGACGGAGCGTCGATAGTTGACCTTGATGAATACGGAATGCCGCCTTGTCTTATACTCAAGCGCGACGGCTCTACGCTTTATCCCACAAGAGATATCGCGGCGGCTGTTTACAGAAAAGAGACCTATGATTTCGATAAGGCTATCTATGTCACCAGCGCGGGACAGAGTCTGCATTTTGCGCAGTGGTTCAAGGTCGTCGAGCTTATGGGATACGATTGGTACGACAGCCTTGTGCACGTTCCCTACGGAACTGTCAGTATAAACGGTGAGAAGCTCGCTACGAGAACAGGTAATGTAATACTTTTGCGCGATCTCTTTGCGCTTGCTATCGATAAGGTCTCTAAGATAATGGATGAAAAAAATCCCAACCTTGCGGGAAAAGACGAGATAGCTGAGCAGATAGGCGTTGGAGCTGTGGTGTTCTACTATCTCTCTAACAACCGTATCAGAGACATAAACTTTATTATGGAGGATGCTCTCAGCTTTGACGGAAATACAGGTCCTTACGTTCAGTATACCTATGCGAGAGCTTGCTCGGTGCTTTCAAAATCCGAAAGCTATGACAAGAGCGCTCCGCTTACTATCACCTCGGTCGAGGAGAGCGAGCTTGTAAAGGTCATCGCAAAGTTTGAAGAGAACGTTATAGACGCGATAGATACCTATGAGCCCTCGGTCATAACGAGATATATTCTTGACGTGGCGGGAGCATACAACAGATTTTATCATAATTGCTCGATACTCGGAGCCGAGAGTGAGCAGATAAAGAATACAAGACTTGCGCTTACTGAAGCGGCAAAGACCGTGCTTGGAAACGCCTTCAGTCTTATATGTCTTTCAAAGACAGAAAAGGTTTAAAATTTAGTTAATATATATTAGGAAGGAAAATACTATGTCAGGACACAGCAAATGGGCTAACATCAAACACAAAAAGGAAAAGACCGACGCGCAGAAGGCAAAGGTCTTTACAAAGATAGGTAAGGAGATATCTATCGCGGTAAAGGAGGGCGGACCCGATCCCGTATCCAACTCCAAGCTCCGCGACCTTATACAGAAGGCAAAATCAAACAACGTTCCCAACGACAATATAGACCGTATAATCAAGAAGGCGCAGGGAAGTACCTCTGAGTCCTACGAGGAGATAGTTTACGAGGGCTACGGTCCCGCAGGAATAGCTGTTATCGTTGAAACTACCACCGATAACAGAAACCGTACCGCAGGCAACGTGCGCTCGTATTTTTCGAAATATCACGGAAATCTCGGTCAGACGGGAAGCGTGGGATATCTCTTTGAGGAAAAGGGTGTTATCGTTATCTCTAACGAGGATGGGGATGTTGACGAGGACAAGCTTATGGAGAACGCGCTTGAGGCAGGCGCTGAGGATTTTCTTGCTGACGGAGATATCTTTGAGATATACACCGTTCCGGACGATCTTTATGCCGTTAAAGAGGCTCTTGAGGGAGAAGGCTATGAGATAGCTTCCGCAGAAAAAACCAAGATACCCTCTAACTACGTGACGCTTGAGAATGAGGACGACATCAAGTTTATGGGTCTCCTTATCGAGCATCTTGAGGACGATGACGACGTTATGAACGTTTATCACAACTGGGAAAATTGCGACTGATAACAGTCTATGAGCAAGTATAAAAAGCTTATTTCAAACACTCTTATACTCGGCGCGGGCACGTTTGCGTCAAAGGTGATCGTCCTTTTGATGATGCCATTTTATACGCTTATCCTCTCGCCCGAGCAGTTTGGAGTGGCGGACCTTGTTACGCAGACGGCAAATATGATAATTCCTGTCGCGTGTGTTGGAATATGCGAGGGGCTTTTCAGGTTTACCTTGGATTGTGATGATAAAAAGAAGGTCTTTACAACGGGACTTGCCATTCTTTCTGTTGGCAGCGTCGCAATGTTCGCGCTTATTCCCATACTTCGTTTTTTTGATGATTTTAAAGGCTATGTTCTCCTGATCGGAGCATATGTGCTCTGCGCGAATTTTCATTCCGCTTGCGCGCAATACGTGAGGGCTCAGGGAAGAACTACGCTTTTTGCCGTGCAGGGAATAATCAATACGGTCCTTACTGTAGTATTAAACATCCTATTTCTTGCGGTATTTAAGATAGGCGAGTTTGGATACGTTCTTTCCGTCGTTATAGGCGACCTTACGGTCACACTTGTGATATTCTTTGCGGCAAAGCTCTACCGTGATATATCACCGGGGTATTTTTCGGCGGACACGATGCGCCAGATGCTGAAATTCAGTATCCCGTATATTCCTACGACTATGATGTGGCTTATAACATCTGCTTCTGACAGATATATCGTGAGAGCCTTTTGCGGAGTTGGAGAGACGGGTCTTTATGCCGCTTCGTATAAGATACCGACACTTCTTACTCTTGTTTGTACTGTTTTTATTGAGGCGTGGCAGTTTTCTGCCGTGAAGGATGCGGATCAAGAGGAGAGAGGACATTTCTTCAGTACGGTGTATAAGGCATATCTCGGAATCGTCTTTGTGGCGGCGGGAGTGCTTATCGGCGGAAGCAGGATATTCACCGATATACTTCTTTCAAGTTCTTATTCTGAGTCATGGCGCTTTGTTCCGATACTTGTGCTTGCAACGGTGTTCTCGAGCCTTGTATCGTTTATGGGAAGTGTTTATTTCGTTGAGAAAAAGAGCGTGCTTTCAATGCTGACGGCTCTTATGGGGGCGGTAATAAACGTTATCCTCAACTTTATATTGATACCCGATCACGGAGCGATGGGAGCAGCGGTGGCTACCTTTATAAGCTATTTTGCGGTTTATATAATTCGCGCGTATGATACGAGATCCTACGTGAGATTCAATCTTCACACACCTCTCCTTTGTATTAACTCGGTACTTATATCGCTGCAGATGCTTGTAATGTATAGTCAGATACGCTACAATTATTATATACAGCTTGCTATTCTGCTGACGCTTATAGTAATAAATATGAAGGGAATATTAGCTGTGATGGCAGAATTTTTCTCATTTTTGTCCAAAAAGAGAAAATAAGCAAAAAAAGTTAAAAAAATTTAAAAATACTATTGCAAAATAAAAAGAGATGTGGTATAATGTATCTCGTTATGCGAAAAGCAAAAGAAAGGGCAGTCCGCTGCGCAGCTCTGCATGAATGCCCGGATTTTTAAGGAGGACTGAAAAAATGGATATGATTCAGGCTTTTACAAACGAGCAGCTTAAGAAGGAAGTACCCATGGTAAGAATCGGTGACACTATTCGTGTTCACAACAGAATCAAAGAGGGAAACCGCGAAAGAATTCAGATGTTTGAGGGAACCGTTATCGCTAAGCACGGCGGCGGAATCTCCGAGACCTTCACTGTAAGACGTGTTGCTTACGGTTGCGGCGTTGTGAAGACATTCCCGATCCACTCCCCTAACGTTGTTAAGGTTGACCTTGTACGCGTTGGTAAGGTAAGAAGAGCAAAGCTCTACTATCTCCGTGATAGAGTTGGTAAGGCATCCAAGGTTAAGGAAAAGATATAATCTATACTTAACGAATAACAGAGGACGGCATCTGCCGTCCTTTTGTTATGCTTGTTTTGTGTCAAAGATAAATTTGTCGAATATACTTTTAATGAGTCGAATGACTCAAATAAACGTAGGAGATTTTTTGATGGCACAAATAATAACCAATCAGGCAAGTCTGAATTACCAGTACAACGGACAGACAGGCTCTGCCATTTCCAATATAGCGACGGCTATGCTGACCGAAGCGCTCAGCGTTGAAAAGGTATCTATTGAGGACGTATACCGCTTCGGCGAGACGCTTACCTATTCGGTAAGCGTTTTTAACAGTAGCTCATCTATGCTGACAAACGTGATAGTTACCGATAATCTCGGAAGCTATAACGTGGGAGGAAATACGGTCACTCCGCTCACTTATGTAGGAGGCGCGATACTCTTTGTAAACGGAGTTTTCGTAGGCGATATCACTCCGACAAGCGTTGAAGAAAATGCAGTAACGTTTACCTTGCCAACCCTTGCTCCGAACTCTCGCGCGCAAATTCTTTATAAGGCGGTGGTGAATTCCTCAGCGCCGCTTGGCAATGGCGGAAGTATAACGAACGTGGTTTCTGTTCTTGGCGCGGGAACTACTATGCCCCCCGTTACCGACAGCAACACAGTGACGGTCGATAATTACGCCGACGTCACGATAACAAAGAATATGACTCCCTCGAGCGTATCTGACGGCGAGGCTCTGACCTATACCTTTGTGATAAGCAACTACGGCAACACCGAGGCGACCGATATAGTTCTCACAGATGCCTTTGATCCCGCACCCGAGAATATAGTAGTTCAGGTAAACGGCGAGACACTTGCCGCAAGTGATTACAGCTATGTGGGCGGAGTGCTCACGCTTCCCGCCGCAGGCTCGGCATACACCCTCTCGCTACCCGCCGCGACTATTACGCAGGATCCCGCAACAGGGGAGGTCAGCGTAGTTCCTTCGTCGCTGACGGTTACCGTGGTAGGCACTATCTAAAAAGCTAAAAATATAAAAAATAAAGATGGGGCTGCTTCAATTATTCCATGAAGCAGCCCTCAAACTTATTTTGACGGCTCAAGATCCTTCTTTGAGTTGATTGTTCCCGTAATACCTTTTACGGAAATATTTTTTACATTTTTTGTTTGATAATAACAAAAAAGACGAAAATTCGATACAGATTTAATCCTTGTTATTATCGTATTTATGATGTTTTACAATAAAATTCCCCTCGAAAGAGGGGTTTTTTATTGTTGTTTTCGCTCACTTCAATTCAATAATTTTAAAGAAATGTAAATAAATGTAAACAGGAATAGATAAATAGAGATTTAAGTTCCAAAAACGGAAAAGTTACAAAAGATTTTCGGAAAATCGAAAAAAAACTGAAAAAATTTAAAAGGAATTTTTGCTTTTCTATTGCACTTACATATAAAGTGTTTTATAATAATAACACCACAAAAGTGGTGCAAAGTGGAGCAAAATGTTTAAAGGTGGTGTAAAAAACGCACTTTTAAGCCTTTGTGAAGCAGAAAGGAGGCAGTAAAAGATGTCAGTAGGTGTATTGTCGGGTGAGTTTAGACATACTCTTGATCCCAAAAACAGATTATTTATCCCTGCTAAGCACAGAGAAGAGCTTGGAGAAAGCTTTATGGTTGCAAGAAGCATTCGTGAGAGCTGCCTTCAGGTCTATTCGCTCGAGGAATGGGAAAAATATATAGAGCCCATTAAGAAGATGGATAGAAAGGATTCTGAGAAGATACTCAGAGCGCTTCACAGAAATGCGGCTCAGGTATCTCCCGATAGTCAGGGAAGAATAGTTCTTCCTGTGGCACTTATACAGCACGCGCAGATAGTTAAGGGCACTGTGGTCGTCGGTTGCGGAGGCTACGGAGAGATATGGGCGGAAGAAATTTACGACAGAACGATGGAAGAGGAAGATCTTGAGGACGTTAAGAACGTTCTTGAATCCTTCGGCTTATAATTCTATGCAGGAGTTTTCACACTATTCGGTATTGCTTGAGGAAAGCGTTAACGGTCTTGATATAAAGCCTGACGGGATTTACGTTGACGGAACGGCAGGCGGTGGCGGTCACTCGTATGAGATAGCCAAGAGACTTGACGGCGGCAGACTCATAGCAATAGATCAAGACGAGGACGCTATTGCGGCGGCAAAGAAAAGACTTGAGTGCTTTGGAGACAGAGTAACGGTCGTGAGAAATAATTTTTCTAATCTCAGTGACGTATGCGAGGAGCTTGGAATTGAGAAGATCGACGGTTTTTTGATAGATGCGGGCGTTTCTTCGTTTCAGCTTGATTGCGCCCAGAGAGGCTTCGCTTACAGCGCCGACGCGCCGCTTGATATGAGAATGGACACGCGAAATTCGCTTACGGCAAGGAGAGTCGTCAACGAATATAGCGAGCAAGAGCTTAAAAAGATACTTTATGAATACGGAGAAGAAAGATTTTCCCCCGCTATCGCGGCGGCGATAGTGAGAGAAAGGGAAAAAGCTCCGATAGAGAGTACGTTGCAGCTCTCGGATATAATAAAAAATGCAATTCCCCCGTTTGCCAGAGAAGGCGGACATCATCCCGCAAAGAGAAGCTTTCAGGCGATAAGGATAGAGGTCAACCGCGAGCTTGACGTTATAGAGCCCGCGATAAGAGCGGCGGAGAAGCTCATGAGACGCGGCGGCAGAATAGCCGTGATAACCTTCCATTCGCTTGAGGACAGAATAGTAAAGCAGACATTTGCAGACCTTTCGTCAGGGTGCACTTGTCCGAGAAGCTTTCCTGTATGTGTGTGCGGAAAGAAGCCTTCGGTAAAGCTTGTAAACAAGAAGCCGATACTTCCGTCAGAGAAGGAGCTTGAAGAAAATCCGCGTTCGAGGAGCGCAAAGCTAAGAGTAGCAGAGAAGATTTGAAAATAAATTTGTTATAAAAATTATGGAGGAGAAAAATGGCTGTCAATTACACGAGTGAGTCCTATGATCGCTGCATGGCGCAGCTTCGCGCGAGATACACAGGCAGAGGTGTCGGTGTCAACTCAAAGCGCACCGCGGCGGAACAGGAAAAAAGAGACAGAGCATCGCTTGCTGAACGAAACGAGATGAGCAATTCTTATGACCGTGTAAGCGGTATCTCTAACGAGTACAGAAGCGGAGAATACAAGGGCAGCAGATATATGACCTCCGATGATTTTGTGAGATATTTCAGAAACAGAAATACATACAATATGCCGCTTGCGCTTAAAAACGCACAGCAATCTATGAAGGATAAGGCGCAAATGCCGAGCTCCGTCACCGCAAGAGGAGGCTCTAAAAGAGATTCTCTTGTCGCTTCAGACTCGACCTCAAAGGAGGGTCATTTAAGAGCACGTGTTGAGACGTTTTTGAAGAAGTGGTTTCCGCTTGAGCCTCTTGAGGGAAGAACCGAGGGCGAAAAATTCAAATTCCCGACAGCAGTTGTTGGAGGAATGGCAGCTTTTGCTCTCTCGCTCGGACTTATAGTCGGCGGTTCGGTAATGATAGGAAATGCCTCAGGTGAGGTTGGAACTCTCAACAGAACAATAGCAAAGCTTGAATCTGAACAGAGTGAGCTTCAGAACAAGCTTGACGCTAAGTATAATATCCAGGATATCGAAGAAGATGCGAAAAATCTTGGAATGATAAATAAGGAATACGCAGAAAGTGCATATATCGACGTTTCTCCTGATGAGGAGATAGAGATATATGAGCAGGAGAACGAAAAGGTAGGCTTTGCCGCATTACTTAATGCGCTTGGCATCAAAATCGATTGACAGTGAATAAGTGAGTGAGACCTCTCATAGTATATAATGTTGAAATTTAAAAGAAAGGGGAGGCGGCACGGTGCTTAAGAGATCGGCCCTTTTGGGAATAATCGTGTTTGGAATATTCGGCGTATTGATGCTTAGAATATTCGTTATACAGACCTTTGAGTTTGATAAATATCAAAGCAAGGTCATAGATCAGATGACGACTCAGTCGCCCGTACCTGCTGACCGCGGCAAGATATACGACCGAAATGGAAACGTGTTGGCGACAAATACCACAACCTACCGCGTATTTATCTCTCCTTCAAAGATAAACTCGGCTCAAAATGAACTTGGCAAAGACAGCAAGAAGCAGTATGCAGAGCTTATTTCCGAGGGGCTGTCACAGTTGCTTGGCGTTTCCGCAGAGGATGTTTACAAGCAGGCTACACAATATACCAAATATCTCGACAGAACGATAAAGCGGAAGGTCGATAAGAACACGGCTGATATCGTAAGAGAGTTTATTGAAGAATATGAGCTTGGCGAGATGGTGCATCTTGAGGCTCAAAGCACAAGATATTATCCGGGCGGAACTCTCGGTGCTCATATGATAGGCTTTACAAGCAGTGACGGAGCAGGACTTTACGGGCTCGAATATGAGTACAACGAATATCTTAAGGGCGTTGACGGATACTATATAACCGCAAGAGATTCCTTTGGAAACGAGATGCCGTATGAATATTCCAGCTATATAGAGGCTGTGAGCGGATACGATCTTACTACAACGATAGATACGACGATACAGAACTTCCTCGAGGAACAGCTCGAGGCGGCGGTAACAAAGAGCGAAGCTCAGAACCGCGCTTGCGGTATCGTAATGGACGTTAAAAGCGGAGCTGTTCTTGCAATGGCAACCTCATCTCCGTTTGATCTGAACGATCCGTGGACACTTGATGCTTATTCGCAGAGCGAGCTTGCTTCAAGCGGATATGCGGTCGGCTCGAACGAGTACAATGAGTTTTCACGCGGACTTATGATGAATATGTGGGCGAACAAGGCTATAACCGAGAGTTATATTCCGGGTTCGACCTTCAAGATAATCACATCTTCTATGGCGCTTGAGGAAAAGGTGGTAACACTTAACGATGCGCTGACATGCAGCGGCGGTGCTTATCCTATCTCAAGTGTTTACGTAAAGTGCCACAAGGTACACGGACACGGATTTCTGACCTTTACTCAGGGTCTTCAGCAATCCTGTAATGTGTGGTTTATGGAGCTTGGACGCCGCGTTGGCGTTGAAAAATATCAGAATTACGCAAAAGCCTTTGGATATTATGAAAAAACGGGAATTGATCTTCCTGGAGAGGGGAACAGTATATTTGCTTCGGAGCTTAGCGCGCTTGACCTTGCGATTTATGCCTTTGGTCAGAACTTCAACGTTACTCCCATACAGCAGATCACAGCGGTCTCTGCCGTTGCTAACGGCGGAAGGCTTGTTACCCCTTACATTGTAGAAAAAATATCCGACAATTCGGGCAATACAATTTATTCTCACAAGACCGAGGTCAAGAGACAGGTCATAAGCGAAGCGGTATGCAAGGAGCTTGCGACTATTCTTGAAGAAGGTGTATCGGGTGACGGAGGTGCGAAAAACGCATACGTTGCAGGATACAGAGTGGCTGCAAAGACGGGAACATCAGAGAAAAAGGAAAGAGAATGTCCCAGATGCGGTCACACGGGAAATGCAGTAAAGAATGAAGATACGGGTAACGCGGGCAGCGTTACTACCGAGGAATATTATGTTTGCAGTGTTTGCAAGCATACAGGACCTAAGGCCGATTTCGCACAGAGCGAGAAGTACGTGTGCTCAACTGTCGCGTTTGCCCCTGCCGACGACCCTGAAATAGCTATCATAATTATGGTTGACGAGCCTATTTCGGGAAGTCTTTACGGAAGCACGGTCGCAGCTCCTTATATATCTGCCGCTCTTAAGAATATTCTGCCATATTACGGCGTAGAGCCTATATACACGGAGGCTGAAATAGCCAACACGGCTATAAAAGTCGCAAACTATAAGGGTTATAGTCTCGAATATGCGAAAAAGGTGATAACCGAAAAGGATATCAAGGTCAAGGTGGTAGGAAGCGGAGACAAAGTTGTTTCTCAGTTGCCTGCCGCGGGCAGTGAAATAAAGAGAGATACGGGAGTTATAGTGCTTTATACCGGCAGTGCTACTCCGAGTGAGACGATAACAGTTCCCGATCTTGTTGGAAAAAACTCAGTAGTCGCAAATCAAACTCTTGTAAATCTTGGACTTAACATAAAGATAGAGGGCGTTAACAATCCTTACGTTTCAAAGGATAACATGCCCTACGTATTCTCACAGTCGATAGCCCCCGGAACACAGGTAGCCGCGGGAACGGTGGTAACGCTTGAGTTCAGGTATATTGACAAAGACGAAGAGGCCGATTATTTAGGATAGCTTCAAGTAAGGCTATGCCAAGGAAGTTTAAAGAATAAACTTCGGAGGTGTATATGAGGCTTGCAGAGTTATTTGAGAGGGCGGGAATAACCTATCCTCTTGACAGAGGAAATATTGAAATAAAGAACATTGTAACCGATTCGCGGAAGGTCTGTGAGGGAAGCGCGTTCGTTTGTATAAGCGGACTTCATTATGACGGACACGATTATATCGGTGAAGCAATAGAAAAAGGTGCCGTAGTTATAGTTGCAGAGCAAGTGCGTGACGATTGTGTGGGTGGTGCCGCAGCAATTTATGTTGAAAACACGAGACGTGCCGCGGCTTTGCTCTATAACGTATGGTACGGAGAGCCCGCAAGGGATATGAAGCTTGTAGCAGTTACGGGGACTAACGGAAAGACCTCTGTAAGTTATATGCTGAAGCATATTTTCGAATTTGCGGGATATAGATGCGGAGTCATTGGAACGATACGGTGTCTGTGTATAGGAAAAGAGATAGAAACAAGAGCCGAGAATGAAACGGCAAATATGACGACTCCCGATCCCGAGGAGCTATACAGAATTCTTCGGATCATGCGGGATAGCGGCGCTGAGTACGTTTTTATTGAAGCAAGCTCACACGCGCTTGAGCTGTCAAAGCTTGACGGCTTGAGATTTGATACGGCAATATTTACAAACCTTACACGTGATCATCTTGATTTTCACGGGGATATGGAAAAGTATTTTGCGGCGAAGGCAAAGCTCTTTTCTATGTGTGAGAAGGCTTTTATAAATATTGACGATGCTTATGGCGAGAGGTTGCTCTCATCGGCAGAATGTAAAGAAATTTATACAACATCAACTAAAGGAAAGGCCGACATTTATGCGGAGAATATAAATTTTTCGCGCAAGGTCGGTTGTAGGTACTTTTTACGCTCTTTTGGCGGAGATGGAGAGATAAAGCTATCCTCGTTCGGACGATTCTTCGCACTAAATTCGCTTCAAGCTGTGGCGGTGGCACAGAGAGAGGGAATAGAGCTCGAAGTTATCCGCAAGGCGTTTGATAGCTTTGAGGGCGTTGAAGGAAGAATGGAGAGCGTCGCTCTCGGAGAGGACTCCGAGATATCGGTGATAATAGATTACGCTCACACGCCCGATGCGTTTGAAAATCTTTTGAAGAGCGTAAGAGATATAAGAGAAGGCAAGGGAAGAATAATCTTCTTGTTCGGTTGCGGCGGCGAAAGAGACACATCAAAGAGACGTGAGATGGCTCAGATAGCCTCAAGATTTTCCGACATTGTGATCGTTACGTCGGATAACAGCAGGGGAGAATCCCCCGAAAAAATAATTTCCGATATTTTGCGCGGAATAGACAAAGAGAAAGAATATAAGGTCATAAAGAACCGAGAAAGCGCCATAGAATACGCGGTGCGAGTGTCAAGGGCGGGAGACATTATAGTCCTCGCGGGAAAAGGACACGAGAGATATGAGATAGACGATAAGGGAAAGCATCCGTTTGACGAGAGAGAGATCGTCAGGCGAGCTTACTTGAAGTATAAATAATTTTGGGAGGGCGAAGAGATGAAGGTCAATATCGGATGTAACAAGCTTACAGTAGCTGAGCTGGCGCAGATATGCGGCGGTATGCTTTGTTATGTCGGCGGAGACAATAACAAAGAAATATTGTTTGATTCGGTATGCACCGATTCTCGCGAGACTGCCGAGGGAGCTCTTTTTGTGGCTATCGACGGCGAGCGAGTAAACGGACACGACTTTATCGGCGCGGCTCTCTCCTCGGGTTCGGGATGCGTTTTGTGCGAAAGAATTCCCGAAACACTTACAGACAGAAAGTATGCGGCAGTAGTCGTTGACGATTCGATAAAGGCGATGGGAGAGCTTGCAAAGGCATACGACCGCAGACTCAATCACCGCAAGGTCGCTATTACCGGAAGCGTTGGAAAAACTACAACTAAGGAGTTTGTTGCGGCTGTTCTCGCTGAGAGCTTCAAGGTACACAAGACAGAAGGAAACTTCAACAGCAATATCGGTATGCCCCTTTCTATGCTTTCTATGAAGCACGATACTGAGGTCTCGGTGCTTGAGATGGGTATGAGTGATTTTGGTGAGATAGACTATCTCTCAAAGATAGCAGAGCCCGATATCGCGATAGTTACCAATATAGGCTCGTCGCACATGGAGCATCTTGGCTCGCGTGAAAACATCTGCCGCGCAAAGCTTGAGATAGTTAACGGACTTAAGGCGGGCGGAACTCTGCTCCTTAACGGAGACGAACCCCTGCTTCGTGAATATGAAAATCCAAACTTTACCCCCGTTTACGTGGGAATTGACAACAAGGACTGCGATTTTCGTGCGGTGAACATCAGAAGCAATCTTGACAGTACGAAATTTGAGGTCATATACAACAAAAAAGTAGTCAAAAGGGTAACTATCCCCGCTCTCGGAAAGCACAACGTTTACGCGGCCCTTTTCGCGTATGCGGTAGGTGTGCGTATGGGTCTTGACGACGAGACTATAATGAGAGGTCTCGGCAATTTCAAGCCTGTTGGTATGAGACAGAATATTTACGACCTCGAGGGAGTTACAGTTATCGAGGATTGCTACAATGCAAGTCCCGAATCTATGCGCGCGGCTATAAGCGTTATGCGTGATATAAAGGAGAGACAGGGCGGCAGAATGGCGGCAGTGCTTGGCGATATGTATGAGCTTGGCGAAACTGCTGAAAAGCTTCACGAGGATATAGGAATAGAGTTTGCCCGTATGGGCGGAAGCCTGCTTTATACCTTCGGAAAGTCTGCGGATCACATCGCGGGCGGAGCTGTGCTTGGCGGAGTTCTGAACGAGAATATTTACCGTAATGACGATATAAAAAATCCTTCCCTTAGCGGCGAGATGATACTTGGAAGCATCAGAGCGGGAGACGTGTTGCTTGTTAAGGCAAGCAGAGGCGCGGCTGCTGAAAGAATTCTCAGATATCTTAAGGATAATAAAGACAGAATATCCCACTCGGAGCTTTAATAAAAATCTATAAAGATGTATAAAGCAAAGGGAAAAAGAAAACTTCTTTTGCGCGTTACCTGCCTTGCTTTGAGCCTTATGCTCGGAATGGTCGGATGCGAAAAGAAGAATAATAAAAACAGCCGAGATGATTTTGGCAAGGACGAATTCGTTGCTGTTATGGGGACGCCGCAAGGAGTGGACACCAAGAAAAACGGCAGCGGCAAAAAAAGGGTAGCCTTGACCTTTGACGACGGTCCTCATAACGTAAGAACGAAGGATATTGTTGACGAGCTGTCGAAATATGGGTATAACGCTACTTTTTTTGTTGTCGGCAACAGAGTCGACGGTACTGAATACAACGGAGCGTCTGCCCTCAAATACGCGGCAGGGAAAGGAAATGAGATAGCCATACACGGCTATACGCATTCTTACTATTATGATACTTGCAGTGATACTACTTATAAAGAGGAGCTTAAGAAAACCGAATCCGCAATAAAAAGTGTGCTTCCGAAAAGCTCGGTTCGGCTTATGCGTCCCGTTGGCGGAAAAATAACCGATGCCCGTGTCGGACAATCTAAATATTCGGTTATTATGTGGAGCATTGATTCTGAGGATTGGAAATATAAATATTACGATAATACGGATCAAGCTACAAAGAGAGAATATCTTGAAATAATAGTTGATAACGTTATGTCAAACGTTAAGGACGGAAGCATTATTCTTATGCACGATATTTATCTCAGTACATACGATGCGACAGTCGTTATATTGGAACGCCTTTATGAAGAGGGATATGATGTTGTAACGGTTTCGGAGCTTATCGGTTCTGATCTGAGCGCGGGAAAAAAGTACAGCATGGGAAGTTAATAAAATATTATGGTGCTCTTATGCCATAATATTATTGAAAATCGAAAGGAGCTCTCGTTTGAAGATACTTACTTTCGATTTTTCTTAGGAGATTAAAATGTTTATAGAATTATTTGTAAATTTCGCAACGGTAGCTATAATTTCTTTTATACTTACCGTTATAATATCAAAAATAGTTATTCCGATACTCAGAGGACACAAGATAGGTCAGTCGATAAGAGAGGAAGGTCCTGAATGGCATATGTCCAAGGCGGGAACTCCCACTATGGGCGGTATATGCTTTATTATGGCTATGCTGATAGCCGTAGCTCTTATGACGGTCGTCTACGTTATAAAAAATCAGCAGGATGAGCTTATTCCCCTTGCGCTTACACTCGGTCTCGCGCTTGCAAACGGTCTTGTCGGATTTGTTGATGATTACTGTAAGCTTATCAAAAAGCAGAACGAGGGACTTAAGCCGCACCAAAAATTTATCCTTCAGGTGCTTGTCGCCGGAATTTATGTTTTGACCCTTAATTTGCTTGGATATCTTGACACCTCGCTTCCGATACCCTTTACGAATATATCGCTTGAGCTTGGTTGGGTCTACTACGTATTAGCCATCTTCCTTATCGTAGGTATGGTAAACAGTGCAAATCTTACAGACGGAATAGACGGTCTTGCGACTTCCGTAACTCTTGTTATAGCTATATTTTTTGCGGTGGTGGCGCTCAATATGTTAAGCGCTCCGCTCACGCTTATTTCAGGCGCGCTTATAGGTGCTCTCGTTGGATTTCTCATATTTAATGCTCATCCAGCAAAGGTGTTTATGGGGGATACGGGCTCACTTTTCCTCGGCGGTATCGTGACAGGCGCGGCATTCCTTATAAATCAGCCGCTTATAATTCTTATAGCGGGCGGAATATACGTTTTTGAGACTATTTCTGTAATTATACAGGTAACGAGCTTCAAGCTGACACGTAAAAGGGTTTTCAAAATGAGCCCTATACATCATCATTTTGAAAAATGCGGATGGAGCGAGGTCAAGATAGTAGTTATCTTCAGCGCTATAACCGCGGCACTTTGCGTTCTTTCGTGGTTTGGAATATAAAATTTGTGAATTTTAAGTAATTGTCGGAGGTGGCTGAATTGAAAAACGAAAAAAATAATCAGACTTCGCCGGAAGACAACTCTATTGATGAAATAAAAAAGGAAGATGGGGCTCAAAAAAAGCAAAATCTTGCACTTAGAGTTATAAACGACCATCGCGCAAAAAAGCGTGAGGATGCTCAGTACAACGATATTATCTTCAAAGAGCCGATAAGCGCTCTTCCCGATGAAAAGCCTCAGCCACTGAGACGCGGCAGCATAGATATGTGGTTTTTCATTCTGTCGACTATGCTTGTCTGCTTTGGCGCTGTTATGTCATATAGTGCAAGCGCCGTCTATGCCGAGATGAATTACGGCACGTCTACATATTTTCTTGTAAAATATCTTCAATACGCCGCAATAGCGGTGGCCGCTACCGTTCCGTTCGTTATCTTCGCGCGTCCTTGGTTTTGGAAGATATTTGGAGCGGCAAGCTACGTTGTTGCTGTTATACTGTTGTTTGTTGTTATCGTAGCGGGCTCAACGGGAGGCGGAGCGCAGAGATGGATAGCGATAGGACCTATCACGATCCAGCCCTCAGAAATAGCCAAAATGGCTATCGTTATGGTGCTCGCCATATATATGGCGAAATACGATAAGGAAATAACCCAGAACCGCAAGGTCGGGGGAGATTTCAAGCACGGATTTCTCGTGCCTATGATACTTATAGGCGTGCTTTGCGCGCTTATCGCCATTCAGCCACACCTTTCGGGACTTATGATAGTCGGAATGATAGGTGTTATGGTAATGTTCTTAGGTGGAACGCGTATCAAGTGGTTGGCTATATTTTTGGGAATTATAGCGGTCGTCGGAGTAGCGTTTATATTTATGTTCGGATACACGATGGACCGAGTTCAGATATGGCTTAATATCGATAAGGTAGACCCGCTTGGAGATGCTTGGCAGACTCTGCAGGGACTTTACGCGATAGGGTCTGGAGGATTTTTCGGAGTGGGACTTGGCGGAAGCCGACAAAAATTCGGATACGTATCCCAGCCGCAGAACGACTTTATCTTTACGATAATATGCGAGGAGCTTGGCTTTGTTGGCGCGGCACTCGTTATATTCCTATTCGCGCTTCTTATATGGAGAGGTATAAAGATAGGACAGAGAGCGCCCGACAAATTCAGTGCGCTCGTTATATGGGGACTTACATTTAAGATAGCCTTACAGGTGGCAATGAATATAGCCGTTGTGACCAATTCAATGCCTAATACGGGAATATCGCTGCCATTCTTCAGTTCGGGAGGAACGGCGAATATGCTGCAAATATTTGAGGTGGGTATAATACTTTCACTTTCAAGATTTTCGGCACAGAAACAATGATAATTTTGCCTCGCTTTCCCAAAACGGTGGCGGGGCAATATTGATATAACACACGGAGGGACAGATATGAGAGTTTTGATGACGGGCGGAGGAACAGGCGGACACGTAAATCCCGCTATTGCTATTGCCGAGATAATAAAAATAAATGACCCTGACTCCGAGATAGCCTTTGTGGGAACTAAAAAGGGGATAGAAAACAGACTCGTACCAAAGGCAGGATATGAGCTCTATCACATAAATATACAGGGTATAAGACGCTCTCTATCACTCTCAAACATCAAGACCGCATACCTTGTTATGACCTCTCCGCGAAAAGCGAAAAAGATAATAGATGAATTCAAGCCTGACGTAGTTATCGGAACGGGCGGATACGTTTGCTGGCCCTTGCTTAAAGCCGCCGCGTCGATGGGCATACCCACTATGGTGCACGAATCGAACGCTATCGCGGGGGTTGCCGTAAGACAGCTTAAGGACAAGGTAGACGTGATAATGACGAATTTTGCTTCTACCGCTGAAAAGCTGAACGCGAAAGCCAAGACCGTGAGGGTGGGAAATCCTATAAGCTGTGATTTTGGACGCTACACTAAAACAGAGGCAAGAAAGCTTCTCGGTATCCCCGAGTACGTAAAGACGGTAATCCTTTCCTGCGGAGGAAGCCTTGGCGCTCACAGAGTCAACGAGGTGACTCTTGAGCTTATGAGAGAGCTTTCGGCAAAGCGTGAGGATATTATGCATTTCCACGCAACAGGAAAGCTTGATTATGAATATGCCAAGAAAACGATGTGGGAATATGCGCTTAACGAAAAGGAAAATATAGTTCTTTCGGATTATATATACAATATGCCGATAGTTATGGCAGCAGCCGATATAGTCATCTGCCGTGCAGGAGCTATGACACTCTCTGAGATAGCGGTGATGAAAAAAGCGACTGTGATAATTCCTTCGCCAAACGTTACTGACAATCATCAGTATAAAAACGCGAAGATACTTGCCGACGCGGACGCCGCAGTGCTTATAGAGGAAAAAGAGCTGAGTGGGGATGTGCTTACAAAAGAGGTAGGCAGACTTATCGCCTCTCCCAACTATCGCGCTACTCTTGAGCGCAATATAGCCGATTTTGCGGCAGAGAACGTTGGAGCAACTATTTACAAGGAAATACAAGACCTTATATCGAAAAAATAACAGGAGGAAAAAATGAGACGCACGGCAAAGAAAGACAAGCGCGATGAAAAGGTTATAGAGATAGACACAAAAAAGCTTATTTGCGCTTTTTTGCTTCTTGTTATGTGCGGATTTATTATTTTTGGTCTCGTAAGGTTTATAAAAAGCTTTATGAAGATATCTGTTTTTGAGATAACGGGCGATTATCCTTATGAGAGTGAGGAGATAATAAACGCATCGGGACTAAAAAAAGGCGATAAACTGTACGGTATAGACGAGGAGAAAATCATAAACAGCATAAAGCTTAAATGCCCGTATGTGAAAACCGTGAAAGTCGAGAGCAAGTTCCCAAACAAGATAAAATTTAATATAGAGTCGTTTTTCGCGGCGTACTATGTTGAGATATTCGGGGATTATTATGCGATCGATGCGAATATGCGAGTTCTTGAAGAGACTTCCGATAATACAAAGTTTATAAACTTAAAAGTACCAAAGCTGTGTATTCCGAATATAAAAACGGCTATTGTGGGCTCGGAGCTGATTTACGGAGCTGATGAATTAGAGATAAAGTTCGTCGAGGAGTTTTTGAGTGTGCTTCGTATGAGTACCTTTACCTCAAGGCTGACACTTGTTGATATCGACAACAGATTCGAGATATATGTTCAGGTTGACGGAAAGATAGATGTTTATATGGGCAACTCGGAGAAGGCTAAAGAGAAGCTTAAGGCGGTCGAGACAGCCCTTGCGGACCCGAGACTTGAGAGGTGTATATCCGCCAAGATAGACGTTTCAAATCCCAACAGCTTTTCGGTAGCTCCCGTGATAGATT
>JAZSBF010000082.1:0-2142 GCA_045602205.1 Eubacteriales bacterium | reverse complement strand
GGTGATAAAAGATGTCTAAAATAGCCTTTGACAATGAGCAATATATAAAGCTTCAATCCGAAAAAATTCTTGAAAGAATTTCGGGCTTTGGCGGAAAGCTCTACCTTGAATTCGGAGGTAAGCTTTTTGATGATTTTCATGCGTCTCGAGTGCTCCCCGGATTTAAGCCTGACAGCAAAATAAAGATGTTACTCAACCTCAAGGATGAAGCCGAAATAATCATCGTTGTCTCTGCGGTCGCGATCGTGCAAAATAAGATGCGCGGCGACTTAGGGATATCCTATGACCTTGACGCGCTCAGACTTATCGATGCCTTCACTGAGATAGGTCTTTGTGTCAGCGGTGTCGTCCTTACACACTACACACAACAGCCCGCTGCCGATAAGTTTATAACACGCCTCAACAACCTTGGTGTCAGAGTATACAAGCATTATCCTATTGAGGGCTATCCCACCAATATAAAGCATATTGTCAGCGAAAACGGATACGGAAAAAATGACTATATAGAGACAACTCGCTCTCTCGTTGTAATAACCGCCCCCGGTCCCGGAAGCGGAAAAATGGCAACCTGCCTCTCTCAGCTCTACCACGATCACAAGAGAGGTATCAAGGCGGGCTACGCAAAGTACGAGACCTTCCCTATATGGAATCTCCCGCTTAAGCACCCCGTCAACGTCGCTTATGAAGCCGCTACGGTAGACCTTAACGACGTCAATATGATAGACCCCTTCCATCTCGACGCGTACGGAGTTAAATCGGTAAACTATAACAGAGATATCGAAATATTCCCCGTCCTTAAGGCTATCTTTGACAAGATATACGGCGAATGTCCCTACAAATCCCCCACAGATATGGGCGTAAATATGGCAGGCTACTGTATCGTCGACGACAATGCCGCTTGTGACGCTTCAAAGATGGAGATAGTAAGAAGATATTACGACGCGCTTTGTAAGCAAAAGAAGGGACTTGCCAATCCCGACGAGGTCTTTAAAGCAGAGCTTATAATGAATCAGGCAGGAATAGACACCTCTTTCAGAGAGGTCGTTGCAAAATCGCTTAAAAAGGCGGCAGACACGGGTGCGCCCGCTACCGCGATCCAGCTCACCGACGGCTCTATCGTAACGGGAAAGACATCTTCCCTCCTCGGCGCTTCTGCGGCGGCACTTCTTAACGCGCTTAAAAAGCTTGGCGGAATAAACGACGAGTTTTTGCTTATCCCCCCTGTCGTTGTTGAACCTGTTCAGCAACTGAAAACAGAGGTGCTTGGAAATCACAATCCAAGACTTCACGCTGATGAAATACTCATAGCGCTCGCAATATCGGCAACCACCAATCCTATGGCGGCTCTCGCGATGGAACAGCTTCCGAAGCTTCAGGGCTGTGAAGCGCATACAAGTGTTATCGTCTCTAATGTAGATAAGGATATATATCGTAAGCTGGGAATAAATCTCACCTGCGAGCCCATATATCAAACTAAAAAATTGTATCATAAATAAAACTTATAAATAAAGGAGAATTTATGAAAAAAATCATTGGTGAATTCAAAAAATTTATAACCCGCGGAAATATCGTAGATATGGCTGTCGGTGTTATCGTCGGTAGTTCATTTACCGCAATCGTGAACGCACTTAGCAATAATATCCTCAAGCCTCTCATTAACTGGTTGCTTGCTATTATATTTGGTGCAAATTCCTTGAGCGAGGTTTATACGATGCTCAAGCCCGTATATGCGGAAGACGGTACTATCGACCTTACACAGTCTATATACATAGATTGGGGCACGTTTATTAATTCCATTATTAACTTCTTCCTCATCGCGATAGTTCTCTTTACAATCGTTAAGATTGTCAACAAGCTCAGAGACGGCCGCAACGAGTTCTTGGAAAATTTCAATGAGGACAAGATTGCAAAGGCTGACAGAAAAGAGCTCAAAAAGCGCGGAATAAAGCGCTCTGATACAAAGGCTATTGCTGAATATTATGTCGAAAAGGCTAAAGCTGCCGAGGAAGCAAAGAAAGCCGCTGAGGAAAAAGCAAAACTTGATAAGATTGCAAATCCCACAACTGAGGATCTCCTTAAAGAGATAAGAGACCTTCTTAAGAATAACTGATTTCATGTATTCTATACAAAATCCCCGACTTG
>JAZSBF010000081.1:0-2770 GCA_045602205.1 Eubacteriales bacterium | reverse complement strand
TTGGGATTTTTTGCGAGAACCTTTTGAGGAAGTTAGTTGATGTTTAGTTTTTTTGTGAGAACCTTTTAAGGAAAGGTTCTCACACTCTCCAAACCTTTTTGAAAAATTTATACACTAAGTCGATAGTTTACTGTTGCGCTCTCCTCGGACGGAGAGCGCATTTTCTATAAGCAAAACCTCGCGTTCGGAGTAAAGCATTACTGTTCAAACAAGATTTTGCTCACCGCTCCTCACTCGTGCTCCCGCCGTTTCGGCTCGCGCCACGGTGTCCCTAGCGCTCACTACGAAACGATAGGATTTAAAATTTAGTTGGATTAAAAATGATAAATTAGAAGAAAGAAAAATTTCACGGCGGTGGGATTATTTTAAATTCCATCATACGCGGTAGGGGAGGGGCTAAATATTTGCGAAGGAAATTTTACGTCGCTTGCGACAGTTGCTCCTCCCGCATTACAAACGCTTTCCGCAATATCCCCACAACAGAGGGACAAGCAAATTTTCCGCAGAAACGATTTAACCAAAATCATCGGGGCGAACGTAATATTAGACTTGCGTGTTGATGTGAGTAGAGAGTCAAGAGAGGAGAGAGCTTTTTGTGCTCTCTCCTCTCTTGTTTTTCTTTGGTTACTTTCTGAAAATACAGAAAGTGACAAAAATCCCAACATAAACTATCTACTAAACAAATTTTAATGAAGTATAGAATTGTTTATCGGTAAAAGGCTTTTATTTTGCGTGATTATGACAGTGATCTGTGAAAAATCCCTCAAGATTTATCTCGAACTTTCCGTCGTCGTTTTTTGTAAAACCTACTGCGCGGAGAAGCGATTCGTCCTTGACCTCTCCCACAAAATATGCGCGGTGGATTCCGCAGAGGTCTATAAAATTGAGCGCGCCTCTGCCCATAACGAACATAGCCTCAAAATTGTCAAAGTCGAGGGCAGGAGCGAGGTCGTAAACAAGTCCGCCTTCGGCGCTCAGCTTGAACTGACAAATCCCCGCAAGGCGCTCGTCAACGGTAGCGGCGTAAGCCAGAGTGTCGGGATCGTATGTAACTCCGCACCTCTCGCATATCTCTGCCTGCTCGGCCTTGGATTCTACTGGTAAAACTTTAAGCATTTCGATATTCCTTTATTTAGATTTATTCTTTGCACCAGATGAGCGTAGATACTCGACCTGCGACGAGGAGAGATATCTCCATTTTCCCGGAGCAAGCTCACCAAGCGTTATATTTCCTATCGCTATTCTGCAAAGGCGCAGCACGTCAAGTCCTACCGCCTCGCACATTTTTCGTATCTGTCTGTTTCTGCCCTCAAACAAGGTCATACGCAGTACAGAATAGTCGGGCTTTATTGATATCAGCTCGGTCTTTACAGGTAGTAGCTTATATCCGTCTATCTCCATTGGCGCGTTAAGCGCCTTGAGCGTGGGATAATCGACCTTTCCTTTCACTCTTACGTGATATATTTTGGGTATTTCGTGTCTTGGATGAGTAAGCTTTAGCGCAAGCTCGCCGTCGTTTGTGAGCAGTAGCAGTCCTTCCGAGTCCATATCGAGTCTGCCGACAGGGTATACTCGTGTGCCGACGTCCTCGACAAGCTCTGCCACGGTGGCTCTGCCGCGGTCATCAGACATAGTGGTGAGGTATCCGCGCGGCTTATTGAGCATGATATATACGTTCTTTTTGAATTTGGGCATAGTCACTGCCTTGCCCTTATAAGTTACCGTATCAACGCCCGGAATTATTCGCTGACCTGGGGTCGCGACCTCTCCGTTCACTTTGACACGTCCGCACTCTATCTCCTTTTCGGCGGCGCGGCGCGACATAATGCCGCAATCGGTAAAATATTTTTGCAGTTTTATTGAATCCATTTGATTTCCTTTGTTTTAGGAGTAGCTATGCTCCTATTTGAAGTGTTTTGGGTCTACGTTCTCGGCGAACACAAGGGGGGAGGAAACAGTCCTCTCTCCATACGAATAGCATACCGTTCCTGCGGGGGCGCCTCGATGCACCGGAGCAAACTCAAAGCGGTGCAGGACCTCGATCTTGCACGTAAGTTCGTCTCGCTCACGTGGTAGAGTCATTCTGAGCTCCGATGTATTTGTGAGCGCCGCATAGTCCTCGTTGCCGCCTGTTATGGGCAGGGAATACGTGAAGCTTCCCGGGGAGGCTATAAGTACAGACTCATAATTTTCAAATCCAAAATCGAGCATCGCAGTATGGTCAGACCAATCGTTTGGCGCGTTCAGAGTGACGGCAACGAGCCTGAGCCCATCGCGTTCTGCCGCGCTTACAAGGCAACGCCCCGTAGCCTTTGTAAATCCCGTTTTTACTCCGATAGCTCCGTCGTAAAGCTTGAGCATTTTATTGTGATTGACGAGCACTCGCACGTTACAATCACTGTCTATCGGGATAGTTTTCTTGTATGTAGACACTATCTCTCTTACGGTTTCGTTCTTTAGGGCGCACGAAGCTATCACAGCAAGGTCATAAGCTGTGGTATAGTGTTCTTTATCGTTTAGCCCGTGGGGATTTGTGAAGTGGGTGGATGAAAGCCCCATTTCCTTTGCTCGCTCGTTCATCATATCCGCAAAGGCTTCGATACTGCCCGCCACAGATATAGCTATGGCTGCCGCCGCATCATTTGCCGATTGCAGAAGAAGCGAGTACAAAAGCTCCTCAAGAGTTATTCGTTCGCCCTCATAGAGATAGATAGAAGAGCCCTCTATTCCGACGGCTTCCTTTGGTATCTTAACTGTTTTTTTCAGATTT
>JAZSBF010000080.1:0-3223 GCA_045602205.1 Eubacteriales bacterium | reverse complement strand
GTTGGTAAGGTCACTTGCAGACTACAAGTTTGATAGGTCGGAGGTGTAAGTACAGTAATGTATTCAGCTGACCGATACTAATAGACCGAGGGCTTGAACTTTGATAGTTCAATCGATTAAATACTTGAGTTTCGTTCTTATCCCAATTATACCTTTATTCAGTTTTCAATGGGCACAAAAGAAAGTGCACAGAAGAAGGTTTGCACCTTTAGCTCAGTTGGTAGAGCAACTGACTCTTAATCAGTGGGTCCCGGGTTCAAATCCCTGAAGGTGCACCAGCGGCGAAAGCTGCGCCCAAGGTTGTCGGTGTATACCGACAATAAGTCAGTGTTTTTAACGCAAAGGGTCCACCCGTTCCCATTCCGAACACGGAAGTTAAGCTTTGCAGTGCCGAAAATACTTGGTTGGAGACGGCCCGGAAAAATAGGTCAATGCTGACACTTATAGGTGATACTTAGGTATCACCTATATTTTTTTGTAAATTTATTTCCTATGTTGACAATAATAAGTTGTAATGATATAATTATCAATATGGAAAGATTTTTACAACATTTTACGTTATGAGGAGATATTATGTTTAAATTTGATGCTGAAAAAGTAAAGAATGAGTGTGTTGCTTGGATAAGAGATTTCTTTGATAAAAACGGTAAGGATTGCAATGCTGTCGTTGGCATTTCGGGTGGAAAAGACAGCTCGGTAGTTGCGGCCCTTTGTGTTGAGGCACTTGGACGAGACAGAGTTATAGGCGTTCTTATGCCATGCGGAGACCAGCACGACATTGACTGCGCTTATATGCTTGTTGACCATCTTGATATCAAGAGATACGTTGTTAACATCAAAGACGCTGTTGATGGAATGAAGGAAAATCTTCCTAAGGAGCTTTCACTTACCGCACAGACTATAAACAATATCCCTCCTAGAATACGTATGACTACGCTTTATGCCGTTTCTCAGAGTTGCAACGGACGTGTTGCTAATACCTGCAATCTTTCTGAGGACTGGGTAGGATATTCAACAAGATACGGAGATTCCGTCGGTGATTTCAGCCCTTTGTCAAGGCTTACCGTGGCAGAGGTCAAAGAGATAGGATACCTTCTCGGGCTTCCTCGCGAGCTTGTTGATAAAACTCCGATAGACGGGCTTTGCGGCAAAACAGACGAAGATAATCTTGGATTTACCTACGCTGAGCTTGACAGATATATCCGCACGGGCGAGATAGAAGATCAGGAAAAGAAGAAGCTTATTGACACCAAGCACCGCAACAATCTTTTTAAGCTTGAGCTTATGCCTTGCTTTGAACCTGAATTAGATAAGTGATTTTTATTGACTAAGGAGAAAAGCAATGTCAGAAAAAGCAACGCTTAAAGGGAAGCCGCTTGCGTATTTGCTCTCTGCCGCGTACTTTACAAGCTATATAACCAGAATAAATTTTGCTGCGATAATACAGGAGGTGGTTACCGATACGGGACACGCAAAGACAGCGTTGTCGGTTATCTTGGTCTGCCTTTCGATATCATACGGAGTAGGTCAGATAGTTAACGGCATACTTGGAGACCTAATAAAGCCGCAGAAGCTTATTTTTTGCGGACTTATAATAGCCACCGCAGTTAACCTTATATTTCCGATCTTTTCGTCCTCAGTACCTATGATGACGGTGCTTTGGACTATAAACGGCTTTGCACAGGCGATGATGTGGCCGCCTATGGTCAAGATACTGGTGTCAAATTGCGACGACGCTATGTACGGATATTCAGTTCTTAGAATATCGTGGGCGTCTTCGGGAGCGACGATACTTATATACCTTATCGCGCCGTTTATCATAAGGATATTTAGTTGGAGAGGCGTATTTGTTTTCTCGGCGGTCATCGGTCTTGTTACGGTGATTCTTTGGGGAGTTTTGCAGTCGCGGATCGACGTGACTGAGCCGTGTTCTGCAGATGAAAAAACGGCAGAGAAAAAAGCAAAATTTAGTATGCCGAGACTTGCGATTTTTCCGCTTATATTCATAGCGCTTGGAATCATACTTCAGGGTATGCTTCGTGACGGAATAAGCTCTTGGATGCCGACAGTTCTTGCGGAGGAGCTTGCTCTTGGCAACAGTAAATCAATATTTATCACGGTTTTGGTTGCGATATTCAGCATAGTATCCCTTGTCATAAGCAAATGGATATACGAAAAATTCTTTACAAATGAAGTTTTTTGCTCGGTGTATATTTTTGGATTCGCCGCAGTTATGTCGGCGCTTATGTTTGTGTTCTACGAGGGATATTCGATCGTAGTGTTGATGCCGCTTATAAGCTCGTGTATGCACGGTGTTAATTTGATGCTTATAACCTACGTTCCCAAAAGATTCAAAAAATACGGAAATATATCGACGGTATCTGGTGCGATAAATGCTTGTACTTATATCGGAGCGGGTATATCTACATACGGTATCGCGTGGCTCTCTGAGAGCATCGGATGGAGAAATACATACGGAGTGTGGTTTATAGTTGCGATGCTTGGAACACTCGTTTGCTTCATAGCGAGCCGTCCGTGGAAACGATTTTATGAGCAATAATGAGGGAGCTTTATGGGAAATTATATATTAGCAAAGGACATTATATTCCGAGAGGTCTGTTCTGATGATGAAAAAATTATAAACGAATTTTTTGACGCTATGGGCGGGGAGAGCAGGGCTCTTTTTAACAGAAGGGATTATAATCGCAGGGGCGTTTTGAAATTCTGTCAGCGTCCCGACCCTACGCGCAGATATTGGATAGCGGAGCTTGACGGAAAGATGGCGGGATACGTATTCTTTCTTGATTGGAACACCTCCGTGCCCGTGCTTGGGCTTGCTGTAAGGGACGAGCTTCAGGGCAGACATCTCGGCAGAGAGATGATAGCTTTTGCCAAGCAGACGGCGCTTGAGGCGGGTAAGGGTGGAATTCAGCTTACGACTCACGTGGCAAATCTGCGAGGACAGACCCTCTACGAGGCTATGGGATTTACCTGTATGGGTATATGCAAAAACGGAACGGAGCTTTTCTATCTGTTCAGATATATCAACTAAAAAATCAGGCTGCTTCATTTAGGCATAAACGAAAAGAGCTAAAATATCTTAGGACAAAGGTATCTTAGCTCTAAATTTTTTATAAATTTAGGTTGAAATTCTCCGAATTTCTCCATGTAAACATATGCTCTTTTCTATCTCCGTTTTCTCGCTCGACGTATTTTTATACGC
>JAZSBF010000079.1:0-9260 GCA_045602205.1 Eubacteriales bacterium | reverse complement strand
ATAAAATTTTCGCGATTTTTTATGATTTTGAACAAAATTACAGAATATGTAAAAAATTTTGTTCTTAAAATGAAAATAAACCGAAGAGGCAGAGAAAAAATACGTGAAAAAAAGAAAAAATATTTTCAAAAAAGGTATTGACAAAGCGGGGAGGGTGTGGTATAATGTACAAGTCGTCAGGAAGACGAATGCTGGTATGGCTCAGTCGGTAGAGCACGTCATTGGTAATGACGAGGTCATCAGTTCGATTCTGATTACCAGCTCCAAAAAAGCACATCTGCTTCCAGATGTGCTTTTTTCAGTTTTATTGCTTTACGAAAACAATAAAAAGGCTAAAGGTAAATTATTTTTACCTTTAGCCTTGATTTTTTTGAAAAGTTGTGGTAAAATGTCGGGGAGGTGATCAATTTGGATATAGGAAAGAAAATAAAAAAGCTGAGAAGCGAAAAGTTTATGACACAAGCCGAGCTTGCGGGCGATAATATAACGAGAAATATGCTTAGCTGTATAGAAAACGGAACGGCTCTGCCGTCGCTTGCTACTCTGAAATATATAGCCTCAAAGCTTAACGTTTCGGCGGGTTATCTCCTTGCCGACGAGACCGAGGAGCAGATATACATAAAAATGGACGAGATGGCGAACATAAAAAACGCTTATCTTTCAAAAAATTTCAAAATATGTAGAGATATGTGCGCCGAATCTCCCGCCCAGCTTGACGACGAGATGAATCTTATCTTTGCGGAGTCTGCGCTCTTTCTTGGAGTAGAAAGCTTTAATGAGGGAAAGCTCCACACAGCCTGCGAATATTTTGACGAGGCGATGTCGGTTGCCGAAAGAACCGTATATAACACAGACAGACTGGTGGCTATCGCGGCGGCATATTTCAGATATATGGGGCGCATCTCTGCAACGCTTAGCTCTTACGTCATCGATGAGCACGAGACAGAGCTGTTTGCGGCTGTCTCCGACGATTTTTCGAGATACGTTATTGCCTTTGAGATGATAGAGGCGGGAGAGGTCGAGACGGCAGAGAAGGTTATGGCACGTCTGGACGAGCATTTGCCGTACTCGCTCCACATAAAAGCAAAGCGCAGTATGCTCGAGGGTAAATACGACGAGGCATACCGCGCACTGTATCTTATTCTTATAAATCCGTATAAAATACAAGAACCGTTTATGTATTTTGTTTTCTGCGACCTTGAGATATGCTGCAAGGAGATAAAGAATTTCAAGGGAGCGTACGAGTATTCAAACGACAAGCTTGAAATGCTTCAGAAGCTGCTTAGCGAGGCTTAAACGTCTTTCTTGTAAAAGTGATTGAAGATGAGCAGAGAGAGTGAATAAATTACCGCCGCGATGATAATATCCGAGATGTAGTCGGTCAACATCCACATAGCAGAGGCGAAGGAGTTGAAAAAGCCCATCACGATATAATAACGTGTTTCGGATATTATCTCGGTTGAGAGTATCACGATAGCCGAGATAAATGCCGAGCAGTGCAGGGGATTTGAGAAGGAGAGGATAGCTTTTTTGTCAAAGAGCTCTTCTTTTATACCGACAAGCTTTTTGCCGAGCACGCCGTGAGCCTTCTCGCTCTCAGCCCTGTTTTTATAGTATCTTTTTATAGCACCGTTTGAAAGAAATACTATAAGCAAAAGCTTTACTGTATCTATTGCAAGGTATAAGAGGTTGAGAAGTATATCTGTGGTCTCTATGTATCCGTAAGATAAAGAATCCATTATAAACGCCGAGAGATATTTGAAGAAAAATATCCCAAAGCTCACGGATATCGCGCCAAAGCTTTTCTTCAGTGTGAATTTGAAGATGGAATATATAATTCCCGCAAAGCATACGGCGTAAGCAAGATTATCCATGATGGTTATAAGTATCTCAAGTATCGGCACAAGAACGGTGTCTGTGTAGATAACATCAGAAGATGCGCCTATATAGAGAGGCTTGATAAGAAAAGAAGAAAGAGCAAAGAGAATGAGGGTTGGCAACGCAAAGGTCAGCATCACTCTCTTTTTGCTTTTTTTAGCTATATCTGTATTCATATTGTACTCCCGGAAAAGATATCTCAAAATAATTACATTAATTATATCACACTTTGTGGACTTTTGTTTGATAAATTTGTAAATTTAAAAATTTTTCTTCTCATATCCGCGATAAAAGCATATTTTGTTAGTGTAGCTATCGTAAATCGCCAATTTAAGTGAATGGAGAAAAATATGAATTTGTCAAGAAATATTTTAGATTACGACTCACCGCTCGATCACAAAAAAATGCTTGAATATCTGAGCGAATTTGCCCAGAGATACGACTTCTTGGGTATAACCTCTCTCGGAGAATCAATAATGGGCAGAAATATCCCGCTTATCACTCTCGGACGAGGCAAAAAGTCTATCCTTTACGTCGGCGCGCATCATGGAATGGAGTGGATAACGAGTATCGTATTGCTTCGCTTTATAAACGAATATGCCGAGCTTGTAAAGAAGAAGTGCAGGATATTCTCGTATGAAATGGAATACATCTTTTCATCGAGAACGATATACATAGTGCCAATGCTCAACCCCGACGGAGTTGATTATCAGATAAACGGAGTGGGGAAGGATAACATTCTTTACGACAGACTTTTGAAGATGAACCGAGGCGACGAGGATTTCAGTCGTTGGCAGGCAAATGCGCGCGGGGTGGACCTGAATCACAATTATAACTGCGGGTTTGCCGAATATAAGAGACTTGAGATAGAGAACGGAATTGGAGAGGGCGCGCCCACGCGATATAGCGGAAATATGCCCGAAAGCGAGCCCGAGGTCGCATATCTGTGTAATTTTCTGCGCTTTAACGAGGATATATCAATGGTATTGACGCTTCATTCTCAAGGCGAAGAAATATATTACACGGGGGGCGGAAAAACTCTGCCGCGCTCAAAGCAGATAGCAAACGCCTTTGCGAGAATGTCGGGCTATAAGCTTTGCGAGCCCGAGGGACTTTCGGCATACGGCGGACTGAGTGACTGGTGCATAACAGAGCTCCTGCGCCCTTCCTTTACCATTGAGTGCGGAAAGGGCAAAAATCCGCTTCCCTTAGAAGATCATTTCAAAATATATACACGTCTCAGAGAGATCCTTTTTACAGCGCCGTCCTTCTGCTAAATATTTGCGGTATAAAAAATATGCACCCCAAAAGCTACACACTTTTGGGGTGCATAAAAGACTATACAGCCTTTTTATATAGCGGATAACTTAAATTAGTTGAGCTCTGCGAAGTACTTGATCGTACGAACCATCTGGCTTGTGTAGGAGTTCTCGTTATCGTACCAAGAAACAACCTGAACCTGATATGTGTCGTCATCGATCTTAGCAACCATTGTCTGAGTTGCATCGAAGAGAGAACCGTATGTGATTCCGATAACGTCGGAAGAAACGATCTCCTCCTCGTTGTAACCGAAGGACTCAGTAGCAGCAGCCTTCATAGCAGCGTTGATGCCGTCCTTAGTTACGTCCTTACCCTTAACAACTGCAACGAGGATAGTTGTAGAACCTGTGCAGGTGGGAACTCTCTGAGCAGAGCCGATGAGCTTGCCGTTGAGCTCGGGGATAACGAGACCGATAGCCTTTGCAGCACCGGTGGAGTTAGGAACGATGTTCTGTGCGCCAGCGCGTGCACGGCGGAGGTCACCCTTTCTGTGAGGACCGTCAAGGATCATCTGGTCACCTGTGTAAGCGTGAACAGTTGTCATGATACCGCTCTGGATAGCAGCGTAATCGTTGAGAGCCTTAGCCATAGGAGCGAGGCAGTTTGTTGTGCAGGATGCAGCAGAGATGATCTTGTCATCAGCAGTAAGAGTGTCGTTGTTTACGTTGAAAACGATGGTCTTGAGGTCGTTTCCTGCGGGAGCAGAGATAACAACCTTCTTAGCGCCTGCGTTGATGTGAGCCATCGACTTCTCCTTGGAGCAGTAGAAGCCTGTGCACTCGAGAACAACGTCAACGCCAAGCTCGCCCCAAGGACAGTTAGCAGCGTCCTTTTCAGCGTAGATCTTGGTTGTCTTGCCTGCAACAGTGATGCTGTCGTCAGTTGCGGAAACTGTGTCACCGAGAGCGTATCTGCCCTGAGCAGAGTCGTACTTGAGAAGGTGAGCGAGCATCTTGGGGCTTGTGAGGTCGTTGATAGCTACAACTTCGTAACCCTCTGCACCAAACATCTGTCTGAATGCGAGACGACCGATACGGCCAAAGCCGTTGATAGCAACTTTTACGGACATGGTAAAAATCCTCCATTTTTATATAAAAATTTTTTTACTGATTAAAACCCGAAATGGTATACTTAACCAAACCGAGTTACCTCAATTATATATTTTAACTCATTTTTTTAAAATATACAAGAGCTTTGATTAAAATTTATCAATTTTGTTAAAATGCACAATAATTGCCAAATAAGAGAGTAATATATGACATTTTATCAAAAATCAGAGCCCGTTTGAGAGCTTTTTTGCTTTAAAAGCTGCTTTTGCTTGAATATTTTAAGAAAAAATACGGGGATGTGAAAGAGTACTTTTATTCGTTTTGGCTGTACTGTTATCCGCCAAAGCCATTCAAGCCCGAGCTTTTGAAGTATCTTCGGGGAGCGGCGGACATTTCCCGACCATACGTCAAGCGCTCCGCCAAGCCCCGCAGAGAGCTTGAGTGAGGGAACACGGGCACAATTCTCATATATCCAGCGTTCTTGTGAGGGAAATCCAAAGCATACGAATATGATATCGGGCGATGCGGCGGCTATCGCTTTTACGACACTGTCGTTTTCCTCACCATCTTTTTCAAAATAACCGTGGTGCGTTCCGCATATCGTGATATCTGTATATCTTTTTTTGATTTTTTCTCCCGCCATTTCTGCCACGTTTGCCCGTCCTCCAAGCAAAAAAAGGCGGAGCTTATTTTCGTTCGCCATACCAAGAATAAGCTCGCCTATATCTATCCCCGTGACTCTCTCGGATAGGGGCGTTCCTAAAATTCGTGAGGCGATCACTATTCCCACTCCGTCCGCAAGGACAAGCCCCGATGAATTGATAAGCGGTAAAAGAGAAGTATCCTTTTGCGCCGCGAGCGCTATTTCGGGATTGGGTGTAAATATGCTTAAATAGCTTTTTGTGTTTATGGCGTTTCGAATGACATCCTCTGCCTCCCTAAATGATAAATTATCAAATTTTATCCCAAGTACATCCACTCTTTTTTTCATATTTTCCTCCTTTTGTGTCCTAAAATGAGATTATTCCTCTTGACAATGAGGGAGTTATGTTTTATAATATATTATTATGGTAAGAAATTGCGTGTTTTATTTTCAGAAAGGACTAAAAAATGGCAAACGATAAGAAAATGGTTGAACAGATCACGTCTATGGACGTTGATTTTGGTCAGTGGTATACAGACGTAGTAAAAAAGGCAGAGCTCGTTGATTATTCGGGTGTTAAGGGCTGTATGATAATTCGCCCCTACGGATATGCGATTTGGGAGAATATCCAGCACGATCTCGATGCAAGATTTAAAAAGCTTGGACACGAGAATGTTTATATGCCGATGTTCATTCCCGAAAGCCTGCTTCAGAAAGAGAAGGATCACGTTGAGGGCTTTGCTCCCGAGTGCGCTATCGTTACGATAGGCGGTCAGAATAAGCTTGCGGAGCGTCTTATTGTGCGTCCCACGTCCGAAACTCTTTTCTGCGATCACTATAAGAATATAATCCACTCATACAGAGACCTTCCCAAGCTCTACAATCAGTGGTGTAACGTTGTTCGTTGGGAAAAGACAACAAGACCCTTCCTCAGAACCTCCGAATTTCTCTGGCAGGAGGGACACACCATGCACGAGAACGAGGAAGAGGCAAGGGAGGAGACTCTCAGAATGCTCAAGTGCTATGAGGACTTTTACCGCGAAACACTTGCTATCCCCGCTGTAACGGGACGCAAGACCGAGAAGGAAAAGTTTGCGGGCGCTATGGAGACATATACCATCGAGCCTATGATGCACAATGGAGTTGCGCTTCAGGGCGGAACGTCGCATTACTTCGGCGACGGATTTGCAAGGGCGTTTGACATAACCTATACCGACAGAGAAAACAAGGTGCAGTATCCTCACCAGACCTCTTGGGGCGTTTCCACAAGAATGATAGGCGCTATCATAATGACTCACGGTGACGATAACGGTCTTATACTTCCTCCTAAGATAGCTCCCATTCAGGTGGCTATAATTCCTGTTGCTCAGCATAAGGAGGGCGTACTTGAGAAGGCAGGAGCGCTCAAGGCTCAGCTTGAAGAAAAGTTCCGTGTTAAGCTTGACGACAGCGATAACTCTACGGGTTGGAAGTACAGCCAGTACGAGATGAAGGGCGTACCGGTCCGTCTTGAGATAGGTCCTCGTGATATCGAGAACAATTCTTGCGTTCTTGTAAGCCGTGTAACTCGCGCAAAGACGGTAGTTTCTCTCGATAACATCGTAGAGGAAGTTGAAAAAATGCTTGAGACAGTTCATAACGAGCTTTATGCAAGAGCGCTCAAGAATCTTGAGGAGAAGATGAGCGTAGCTCACGATTATGATGAATTCCTTGATATCGCGGAGAATCACCCCGGCTTTATTAAGGCTATGTGGTGCGGAGAATCCGAGTGCGAGGACAAGCTTAAGGATGTCACCGGCGGAGTTAAATCGCGTTGTATTCCTTTTGTTGAGGACAATATTTCCGACAAGTGCGTATGCTGCGGCAAGCCTGCAAAGCATATGGTAGTTTGGGGAAGACAGTATTGATTTTTTGGGACTGTTGCAGTATCTCTTGCGGCAGTCCCATTTGAATAACGGAGGATATCTATGAGAGGAGTCGGAGCTTTTTTTAAAAACGTAATAAAGAATATAGATCCGATCCTTTTCGGAGCTACGGCGTTTTTGTGCGTTATGAGTCTTTTGACTATATTTGGCGCGGTGGATAATTTCGGACGGAGCAAGCTCGTTATGCAGACGGCTATGACTGTCGTCGGTATGATAATGATGCTTGTGATAGCCAATCTTGACTACAAATTTTTCATTGACCGTTTTTGCGTTGTAATGTTTATAGCCTCGGCGCTCCTTTTGGCGCTCACCTTGATCCTCGGAAGCAGCGGAGAAAATATGGAGACCGCCAATAAGAGCTGGCTCAGACTGTGGTCGGGCGGACCTATGATACAGCCGTCCGAATTTGTTAAGGTGACCTTTATATGCACCTTCGCAAAGCATCTTGATACGGTAAAGGACAAGATAAACAAGCCTGTGACTCTGCTTCTGCTTATGCTGCACGCGGGAGTTATAGTAGGACTTATACTCGTGTCGGGCGACCTTGGAGTAGCTCTTGTATATATTGGAATAATTGCGGTGATGCTTTTTTCGGCTGGACTCTCACTCTGGTATTTTCTTGGCGCTGCCGTCGTCGGAGTCTTATCGTTTCCGTTTCTTTGGGATTTTTTGAAGCCTTATCAGCGCAACAGAATAATATATGGCTTCCGTCCCGAGCTTGACCCCACGGGTGACTTTTCGCTTCAGCCGCTTATGAGCGTTGAGGCGATATCACGCGGAGGCGCTTTTGGAGAGGGATTGTTTGGCGGCAAGGTCTATGAAAGACTTCCCGCGTCGCATACCGACTTCATTTTTGCCACGGTTTGCGAAAAATTCGGCTTTATCGGCGGCGCGCTCGTTATAATCGCTATCGCCGTTATAGTCGTAAGACTTATTTATATTGCGCTCCATTCCTCCGACGTCACGGGCAGACTTATATGCTGTGGAATTTCGGCTATATTCATAATACAGACCCTTGAAAATCTGGGAATGTGTATGGGAATGCTTCCCGTTATCGGTATCACGCTTCCGTTTATGAGCGCGGGAGGGTCGTCAATGCTGGCGCTTTATATTATAATGGGACTCGCGCACAGCGTAAGAGCACGTGAAAAGAAGCTCTATTTCAGAAAATATTGAATAAGAAGTAATAAAGAGACTTTCTTCCAAATATAATTCAATAGAATTATATAACGGAGGAAAGTCTCAATGTTTATTTACTCATTGCGCGCAAGCACTATAAAATTTTTTGCGGTAGTATGTGTGGCGCTCGTAACGCTTATAACTCTTATTACCTTTGTACCTACCTACGGAGAGAGCGGGGATAAGACAGTTTCAAAGGACACAGAGATAAATTACGAGAAGATAAAGACAAACGAGGACAGGATCGAGTTTCTGTCGCAGTTTGGGTGGGAGGTCAAATCAGAGCCCGTAAGCGCGTCTGAAGTAAATATCCCCTCGGAATTTGACAAGGTGTTCACTGGATACAACGAGATACAGAGAAGACAGGGGCTCGACCTTTCAAAATATAAAAAGAAGAACGTTATGAGATATACATACGAGGTCACGAATTACGACGGATACGACGGAGTGGTATACGCAAACATTATCGTGTATCGAAATAAGGTAATCGGAGGAGATATATGCTCCGCCGATGTGACAGGATTTATACACGGATTTGAAAAATAGAAAAAGGGCGGGGAAGTATATCAAGGTGCAGCTTGGATAAAAAATAGGACTTGCAAAAGAGTTGTACCCTAAAGGACAGTTTTGCAAGAATACGGTATATCTCGAAAGAGGTATGCCGTGTTTTGCATTTGTGGACACAAATGCAGTGCTTCGTATGCCTTAATTAAAGACTACAACCAAATTTCCGTCTGTTTGCAAAAAAATAGTCTTGCACTAACCAAGGGAGGCTTTTTCTATCTACCGGAAGGTAATTGCATAAATTTCACCAAATGTATTTACAAACCTCGAAAATTGTGATATAATAAATGTGCCAAACAATCTTAATATTCATAGTTATAGGTCTTTTTCTTGTTATGGGATAACTGTAGCTTTTTTGATATACAATTAAGCAAACTCGTTTTTGGTAAAAACGCTGCTCCTGCTTGATTGTATAGAGAACCTATGCTATGAAGAGATTGTTTGGCGACAATTGGAGTCGGCGTTTTTCGGTGCGTGGCTTCGGTTGCGCACCTTTTTTATATGCTGATGGAGGATATATGAACAAGAACTTTCAAGAAAAGATCATAGACATTACTGGTATTGAGCTTACACCGGGACAACCTACCGTTTGCCTTGGTAACGGCGAGCAAGGTTTTGAGTGTTGTTGCGACGAGTGTGATTACCTTATGCTTTGTTTTCCCGAATTTGATGTTCAAATCAAAGAAGAAAATATTGCTGAAA
>JAZSBF010000078.1:0-9079 GCA_045602205.1 Eubacteriales bacterium | reverse complement strand
CCGCCGTGTTGCTACATTAGAGAAAAAATATCCTATTTAGCAATACAAGCATAGAACAATCCAATGTTTGATGTTTTTAGCTGTAAGCTGAAATGGCGGTGTTTAGCCGCCAAATCAAACTTGGCGCAAAGCCATAGGCTTTGCAGAATATTTAGAGAGCCAATAACCTTTCTTAAAAAGGTTTGGAGAGTGTGAGAATCCAATGTTTGATGTTTTTAGCTGTAAGCTGAAATGGCGGTGTTTAGCCGCCAAATCAAACTTGGCGCAACCCCAAGGGGGTTGCAGCTTTCCTTAAAAGGTTCTCACACCTTTCTTCTTAACACAAACTAACTTTCTCAAATACTCCTGAAGCTCGGCGACTCGCGCCTCGCTCATTTGCGGAGTGTCTGCGAGAGGGAAGGGGATGCCGAGGGATTTATATTTTTCAGCGCAGAGCTTTTTGAAGGGAAGGAGCTCTGTTTTTTTGACCGACGTATAGGGTCTTATGAGGTCTGCAAGGCGCTCGATATCCTGCTCGGTGTCGTTTATGCCCGGCACGATGACCTGCCGTACCCACACGTCCTTTCTCATTCGCTCAAGCTTGTCAAGGAAAGCGAGAGTGCGGGAGAGACTTCCGCCCGTGTACTCTTTGTAGCTCTCCTCGTCGTTCATCTTGAGGTCAAGGAGAACGAGGTCCACTTCCTCGAGAAGTCTGTCCACCGCCTCTTTGTCCACGTCTCCGCAGGTGTCAAGCGCGATATGAAGTCCTCTCGTCTTGAGAAGCTTAGCAAGATACTCGAAAAACTCTGCCTGAAGGCAGGGTTCGCCGCCCGAAAAGGTCACACCGCCATTTTTTATGTAGGGATAAAAGCGAAATATCTTCTTTGCAAGCTCGTCCGCGTCACAGAGATCTGCTTCCTTGCACTCCCACGTGTCAGGATTGTGACAGTAAGCGCATCTGAGGGGACAGCCCTCGGCAAAGACCACGGCGCGCACGCCAGGTCCATCAACAGTGCCGAGGGACTGCAAGCTGTGAATATACCCCTTCATAGCGTTATACCGTTTCGTGGAATGTACGGCTGATAACCTCTTTCTGCTGTTCGCGCGAGAGCTTGTGGAAGTTTACTGCGTATCCCGAAACACGAATAGTGAGATTGGGGTAGAGGTCGGGATTTTCCATAGCGTCGATAAGCTTCTGTCTGTCAAGTACGTTTACGTTTATGTGGTGAGCGTTCTGCGCGAAATATCCGCCGAGAATGCTTACAAGATTTTCTTTTCTTTCCTCGTCGTCCTTTCCGAGAGCCGCGGGAACTATCGAGAAGGTGTTGGATATACCGTCGCGGCAGGAGTCGTAGGAGAGCTTTGCGACAGAGTTGAGAGATGCGAGAGCGCCGCACTTTTCTCTGTTGTGCATAGGATTTGCTCCGGGAGCAAAGGGCTCGCCTGCCTTACGTCCGTCGGGAGTAGAGCCTGTCTTCTTGCCGTATACAACGTTACTTGTTATCGTGAGGACCGAAAGGGTATGTATAGCGCCGCGGTAGGTGGGATTCTTTCTGAGCTCTGTGATAAGTCTGTCAAGAATCTCCTTTGCGATAGAGTCGACACGGTCGTCGTCATTTCCGAATTTTGGGAAATCTCCCTCGGTCTCAAAGTCGCATATAAGACCGCGCTCGTCGCGTATCGGGCGGACCTTTGCGTACTTGATAGCCGAAAGGCTGTCTGCGATTACCGAAAGTCCCGCCGCGCCAAACGCCATAAGACGCTCAACGTCTGTGTCGTGAAGCGCAAGCTGAATCTTTTCATAAGCGTATTTGTCGTGCATATAGTGAATTACGTTCATCGTGTCCACGTACTCAGCCGCAAGCCAACTGAGGTAGTAATCGAGACGTCTGCGAACGCTGTCGTAATCGAGGATACCGTCTTCCATTACTTCCATCGCAGGACCTATCTGCATATTGTATTTCTCCTCGCGTCCGCCGTTGAGGGCAAGAAGGAGTATCTTGGGGAGGTTGCAGCGAGCACCGAAGAACTGCATCTGCTTTCCGATCTTCATAGCGCTTACACAGCAAGCGATAGCGTAATCGTCGCCGTAAGTCTGTCTCATAAGGTCGTCGTTTTCGTACTGTATAGAGTCTGTGTCGATAGACACCTTAGCGCAATATCTCTTAAACGGCTCGGGGAGCTTTTCAGACCAGAGCACCGTAAGGTTGGGCTCGGGAGCGTAGCCGAGGTTGTAGAGAGTGTGAAGGAAACGGAACGCCGTTTTTGTAACGAGAGTTCTGCCGTCCTTGCCCATTCCGCCGACCGCCTCGGTTATCCACATCGGGTCGCCGCCGAAAAGCTCGTTATATTCGGGAGTGCGGAGGTGTCTTATCATACGGAGCTTTATTACGAACTGGTCGATAAGCTCCTGAGCGCCCTTCTCGTCAAGGAGTCCGCGTCTCAGATCTCTCTGGAGATAGATATCGAAGAAAGTGCCCACGCGTCCGAGCGACATAGCCGCGCCGTTCTGCTCCTTGTTAGCCGCGAGATAAGCGAAGTAGGTCCACTGGATAGCCTCGCGCGCGTTTGTCGCGGGCTTGGATATATCAACTCCGTAAAGAGCCGCCATATCCTTGAGCCTCTGCAAGAAGTCTATCTGCTTGAAAAGCTCCTCGGAAAGACCGATGACCTCCTCGGTCATTCTCTTTTTGCCAAGCTCCGCCTTATCCTGCTGCTTCTTCTCGATAAGGAAATCTATACCGTAAAGGGCAACGCGGCGGTAGTCGCCGATAATTCTTCCGCGTCCGTAAGCATCGGGAAGACCTGTGAGTATTCCTGTGTGCCTCATAGCGCGCATAGTGTCGGTATAAACTCTGAAAACACCGTCATTGTGGGTGGTTCGGTAGCAGAATTCCTGCTCTATTTTGTCGGAGAGCTGATAGCCGTAAGCGCGGCAGGCGCTTCTTGCCATTCTGATGCCTCCGAAGGGGTTGACTCCTCTTTCAAGGGGAGCGCCGGTCTGAAGACCGACAATAAGCTCGTTCTCCTGATCAAGATAAGCCGCGGGATAGCTCAGTAGCGAGGATACGTTGTGTGTGTCGATGCTTATAACACCGCCCTTTTCCTTTTCCTCTTTGAGCTTTTCCTCAAGAGCGGCCCTGAGCTTGATTGTTCTCTCGGTGGGGGATTCGAGAAAGCTCTCGTCGCTTATATAAGGCGTATAGTTCTTCTGTATAAATTCTCTGACGTTTACTTCATCACACCATTTTCCTTCGATGAAGCCCTTCCATTCAACAGCAAATCTTTCCATAAATACCTCTTTTGTAGAAAATAAAATAAGGGCAGTTTTGTTCTCCGCAAAACAGCCCAGACGGTCGGCAAATATTATCCCCGGCTTCACGCAGGTCACCCTGCTTCTCCGTCAGTCACGCGGGAATTTTATATTACGGTATTATTGTAACATATAAATGCGAAAAAGTCAACATACAAAAAACACAATTTCAGCTTTTTTAAAAGGCGACTTTTAGATTTTTTTACATAAATTTTCAATATTTATTATATAGCGCAAATTATTGTTGACAACTCAACGTTTTTGTGATATACTAAAATTTAGTGCGTATGATTTATTTCTTTATGAAAGGAGAGAAAATTGGATAAGGATAGATTTATACTTTTCAGCACCCTGCTTGGCGACGCGCAGAAAAGCATATCCCGTATAAAGCAAAAGAAAATGGACCAATACGGACTTGGAAGTGCGCACACTCTATGTATGTGTGTTCTGGCGGAGCATACCGACGGGCTCACAAAGACCGAGCTCGTGAGGTATTGCGGCGTTGACAAGGCGCAAATTTCGCGCGTGGTGTCGGATATACTCGAAAAGGAATATGCTTCGATAGCCAATCCCGAATGCAGTTACAGACAGAGATATGTGCTTACCGATGAGGGAATGACGATCGCCACGGATATGCGGCAGATAATACTCGACATCAACAACTTTGTAAGCGACAGCATATCAAAAGAGCAAATAGAGAATTTTTATGAAACACTTAAAACAATATGCGGCAATCTCAAAAAAGCCGAAAAACAATTTTAACAAGGATACGGAGGATAGTATTATGAAGTTACCCGGATTTAACAAGGCAGAGAAAACAAGCGAAGAAAATACAAAGATAATTCCCTTTGAGGTAAAGACCCACACACGCCCCAAGACAAACAGATACTATGAAAGAGTTTCCGACGCGGTCGACTTTTACGGCGTAATATCAAAGCACGGCGACAGAATTGCGTATACCTATTTCGACAAGCAGAGAAATCTTCACGACGTTACTTATGCAGAGCTCAGCAAAAAGATAAAGAATATCGCTGCGGGCATTGACGCGCTCGGACTTGCGGGCTCAAGAATTGCCATTATCGGCGAGACCTCGGTAGAGTGGGTAGCGTCCTACATCGCCGTACTCGCAAGCGGCGGAGTAGTTATCCCTATGGATAAGGAGCTCGATATTACTCAGATAGAGGGATTTCTTGAGAGCGTTGACACAACGGCGATAATCTATTCCGCGTCCTTCAACGGCAAGTTTGACGAGGCAAAGAAGTCGCACAAGACACTCAAGACCTTTATCCCGATATCCCCCGACGAGAACGAGCTTAAAAACACGAGAACTAAGAAGTCGATAGCTTTTGAGAAGCTTCTTGAGAGCGGCGAGGCGGCAGTGGCTGCGGGATATGCATTCCCCCCTGTTACCGACAGAGAAAAGCTTGCCGAGCTTCTCTTTACCTCGGGAACGACGGGAACAAGCAAAAAGGTAATGCTCAGCCAGAAGAACATCTTTTCGGTCGTCTCGGCGGCGGCTGCAACCGTTGAGTTTACACCCGACGATACTATCGTATCTGTCCTTCCCATACACCACACCTACGAGCTTGCTTGTATGATAGCGGGACTTGACTACGGTATGCACATCTGCATCAACGACAGCCTTACAAGAGTTCTCAAGAACTTCCAGATATTCAAGCCCACGGGACTCGTGCTCGTTCCTCTCTTTATCTACACGATGTATAAGAAGATATGGTCAGAGGCTAAGAAATCAGGCAGAGAGAATAAGCTCAAGGTTGGAATGGGAGCTTCCCGCGCAATGATGGCGATGGGAATTGACAAGAGACGCGAGCTCTTTGCCGACGTTATAAACGCCTTCGGCGGCAGACTTGAGAAGATAGTTTGCGGCGGAGCGGCGCTCAACCCCAAGATGATAGAATTTTTCGAGAACCTCGGAATATCGATATACGAGGGCTTTGGAATAACCGAGTGCGCGCCTCTTACCTGCGTGACCCCCTACTACGCGAGAAAGTACGGCTCTGTCGGACCCGCAGTACCCTGCTGTCAGGTTCGTATCGCGGGGGATATGAAGAACGATTACGGATTTGTTGAGGGCGAGATACAGGTCAAGGGCGACAACGTAATGATAGGATATTACGAAGACCCCGAAGCTAATGAAAACGCATTCACCGCTGACGGTTGGTTCAGAACGGGAGATATGGGCTTCCTTGACAAAGAGCAGTATCTCTTTATCACGGGCAGACTTAAGACTGTCATCGTTCTTGAGAACGGAAAGAACGTATTCCCCGAGGAGATAGAGGAATATCTCTCCAACATTGATGAGATAGCAGAGGCTGTCGTTGTCGGACGCGACACCGAGACCGAAAAGGTTGACCTTGTGGCTATCGTTTACCCCGATTACACCAAATTCCCCGAAAATACTCCCGCAGAGGAGATACTTCCCGCAATCGAAAAGCTCATAGACGCGTTGAACAAGACTCTCCCGACCTATAAGCGCATCGCAAGAGTACAGCTCAGAGAGACCGAGTTTGAAAAGACTACGTCCAAGAAAATCAAGAGACATCTTGTAAAATAAGAAAATACTATTGACATTTTCAACAAAATGGTGTATAATGGTTTTCAATACTACATCTGAAAGTAACGACTACATATAACAAACAAAGGAGAAAAGTATGAGCAAATACGTAATTATCACAGACTCATCATCTGACCTCACAAAGAATATCGTTGGAGAATACGACCTTGTGACACTCCAGCTTGACGTGCTCGTTGAGGGCGAAGAGCCCTGCCCGAACTGCGACGTTGACGTAAAAGAGTTTTATGGAAAGCTCAGAAGCAAGAAGAACGCGAGCACCTCGGCAGTAAATATCGATAAATTCCACGAGATATTCGAGCCCTATCTCGCAGAGGGAACAGACGTGCTTTATCTCGGATTTTCCTCGGGGCTCAGCGGAACTTACAACGCGGGACTTGTTGCGGCTAAGGAGCTATCGGATAAGTATCCTGAAAGAAAGGTATACGCGCTCGATACGCTTGCGGCGTCTCTCGGTCAGGGACTTCTCGTCTACTACGCTCTCAAGATGCAGAGCGAGGGAGCGGATATTGACGCTGTACGCGATTTTATCGAAGAAAACAAGCTTCACCTTTGCCACTGGTTCACTGTCGACGACCTTTTCTTCCTCAAAAGAGGCGGACGTGTCAGCGCCGCAACGGCTGTTGTGGGAAGTATGCTCAGCATAAAGCCCGTGCTTCACGTTGACAACAAGGGAAGACTTATCAATATGAGCAAGGCAAGAGGACGCAAGGCGTCTCTCGACGCTCTCTTTGACAAGATGAAGGAAACTGCGATAGAGCCTGAAACACAGACGGTGTTTATAAGCCACGGAGATGCCCGTGACGATGCTGAATATCTTGCTGAACGTATAAAGAACGAGCTTGGTGTTAAGGATATCAGAATAGACTACGTCGGACCCGTTATCGGCGCGCACGCAGGACCGGGTGTTATCGCCCTCTTCTATCTTGGAACTGAGAGGTAAATTTAAATGCTTATAAACGGACAAACGTTTTTTGTTATGATGCTGTCTGCTGCCAACTCGCTTGACAACACAAAGACGCTCATAAACAATATGAACATATTTCCCGTTCCCGACGGAGATACGGGAATAAATATGTCGCTTACTATGAGCACTATCAAGACGGTCGGAAAGTTTGACGGAACTATATCCGACTGCGCTGAAAAGGCGTCGCACCTCATTCTCCGCGCGGCGCGCGGAAATTCGGGAGCGATACTCTCGCTCTTCTTCAGAGGAATGTCGAAGTCGCTCAAGGGGCTTGAGATAGCCGACTCTGCCGATATCGCCGCCGCATTCAAACGCGGTACGGACGAGGCGTATAAGGCTGTAATGAAGCCCACAGAGGGAACTATACTTACCATAATGAGATGCTGCTCCGAGAGGGCGGACGAGATAAAGGACAGATACCGCGGAAATCTTGAGGGAATGTTCAAAAAGCTCGTTGCGACCGCTGAGGAAGCGCTTGCCAAGACACCCGACCAGCTTCCCGTGCTCAAGGAGGTAAACCTTGTTGACGCGGGCGGATACGGCTTTGTTACTATACTCAAGGGTATGCTGGCGGCGCTGAACGGCTCTCCTGTGGTTGCGGTAGCTCCGCAGACTCAGTCCTCGGGCTCGGTTTTCACCGAGTTTGAGAGCGAGGATATCACCTTTACCTACTGCACCGAGTGTATCGTTGAAAAATCCGAGGAGTTTCGCGGCGAGGGAACTGCGTCAGACTTCAACAAGTTTATCTGCAAGATAGGTGACAGCGCGGTATTTATCGACGACGACGATATAATCAAGCTCCACGTTCACACAAATAATCCCGGACTCGTTATGGAAAAGGCAATAGAATACGGAGCGCTTGTGACGGTCAAGGTCGAGAATATGAGAAAGCAGCACACCGAGATTATCGAGAACGTCAGCGAGAACACCGTTGCCGAGGCAGAGCCCGAGATAGCGCCGATAAGTAAGAAATACGGCTTTGTGGCAGTTTGTATGGGCAAGGGAATAACCGATGTATTCTGCGACCTCGGAGCTGACAAGGTCATCTTCGGCGGACAGACGATGAACCCCTCCACACAGGATATCATCGACGGAATAAATCTCACGCCCAGTGAGTATGTTTTCGTTCTTCCGAATAACAAGAATATTTATATGGTTGCCGAACAGGCGGCAAAGCTTGTGAGCGACAAAAAGGTGACCGTGCTTCCCACAAGGAGTGTTCCGCAGGGGCTTTCGGCTATGATGGTATTTGACCCCGAGGCTACTCTTGAGGATAACCTTGCGGCAATGAACGAGTCTATCGAGGGCGTGACATCGGCATCGGTAACTCAGGCGGTAAGAGATACGACTCTTGACGGCGAGAAGATAGAGAACGGACAGTATCTGGCGCTTCTTAACGGCAAGATATTCTCGGTTGAAAATTCAAGCGCCGACTGTATCGCAAAGCTTGCAGAGGCTGCTGAGGGAAGATCTTTTATAACGGTATTCTTCGGCGAGGGAGTCAGCAGAGAAGAGGCTGAGAGCGTGTGCGCTTGCCTTCTCTCAAAGGCAGATAAGTACGCCGAAATGAATATCATCGACGGCGGTCAGCCCCTTTATCCTTATATAGTATCTATTGAATAGATGGTTTTTCAAGGGAGGACCTTTTGAGGAAAGCTGCAACCCCCTTGGGGTTGCGCCAAGTTTGATTTGGCGGCTAAACACCGCCATTTCAGCTTACAGCTAAAAACATCAAACATTGGATTGTTCTATGCTTGTATTGCTAAATAGGATATTTTTTCTCTAATGTAGCAACACGGCGGACCGCAGGCAGTGCCTGCCCCCGAGCTTCGGGTGTCGTATGCTTTTAATTTCTATTTATCCCACGATGGTGAAATCTGCTATAAACACTCGTACCATTAACCGCCGAGTTGCATTTTTATTATAAATTAAACGTTTTTCGCAATATCTCCACAACAGCAAAGCAAGCGCTTTATCGCAGAAACGATTTAGCAAAAACTTTCGGGGCGAACGTAATATTAGACTTGCGTGTTGATGTGAGTAGAGAGTCAAGAGAGGAGAGAGCTTTTTTTGCTCTCACCCCTCTTGTTTTTCTATGGTTACTTTCTGAAAATACAGAAAGTAATAAAAAATCCTCTACATAAACTATCTACTAAACAAATTTTAATAAAGTATAGAATTGTTTATCGGTAAAAGGCTTTTATTTTGCGTGATTATGACAGTGATC
>JAZSBF010000077.1:0-8514 GCA_045602205.1 Eubacteriales bacterium | reverse complement strand
ATCAAAATATTAGGAGATCCGCCGAAAAATTCGGCGGATCTCCTCGTTTATGTGGCTTTTTAGCCGCGACTTCCGCAGCTTAATGACTCAGCCACTTTATATCTTTTCAAACACCATCGTTGCCTGAATTCTGTCTCCGCCAAATACGCCATTGCTTCCTGACGAGGTTGTCGAGATAGTGTGCAATCTGTATCCCTTTGCGGCTTGGTCATTGATAAGCTTTTCAAGCTCTGTCAGGTTTTTAGAACCCGTACCGATGAATTTTTCCTTCAATACTACCTGTAAAACTACGTACTGCATAATAATACCTCACTTTTTGTGGATTTTCTGAATAGCTTCAGAGAATATATTTATTTTAACATAAAGGGTTTAAGGTGTCAAGCCGCAGCGCTTGATGTCTTCGCTGTTATCTATTGGAAGGGTGAGTAGGGCAGAGGAATGGGTGGGAAAATCTTTCATAGCTACGCATTGTATGCGCCGACAGTCGTAGGTCGTGAAATAATAATTCATATCCGAGGTGTCGATACAAGAGGTATATACGGTATATATCGGATTTCCCTCGTCTGTACGCGCAAAGCCAAGCGGTTGTGAGACCGTGTCTGTAATATGAAAGAAACGGCTTATTTCGGAGAGCTTTTCGCTTGTATGCTCGGTATTAGCCTTTGAAAAGACCGCTCGAACGAAACGTGAGGCAGATGAGGCATCGCCCGGCAGCCCCATAGCGCCCATTCCGCGAGAGTACGGCGCAAGCTCTGCTTCGGGATAGATTTGGTTTTGCGGCTGTGTTGAGGAGAGCGAGAGGTAGTTGCGGATATTTGTAATGTGATATGGAAAGGGCGGGGAGTTTGTGAGAACTCCGAATGGGTTATCATAGACATCTATGCCCGCTGCGGTCGATTCAAGGACGAGAGAGCCGCTCTTGTCGGATATTATCCAATGAAGCGGAGAGGTGGGAAGCTCCTCTTTGAAGCTGTCAGGCGTGATATTGAGACCTGTTAGTAGCTTTTTTGCGTCTTCGAGAGATTCGCATCGGGACAAAACAAAAGGGATAACCTCAAAGGACGCAAGATTATGAGCGCCCGACTTATAGTTATGATATGCCGCGTACTCGGGGAAGTTGAGCGCTGCGGCGGCGAGTCCGCATTCGTTCGCGGCGTCATAAAAAAGGGGATAGCCGCCGCTTACGTGCGCTGTTCCGATAATTGCGGGGTGAGTGTCGCATTTTCCTTCATAGAGAAAATCAAAGTGGAATTTTCTCGGTACTATGACCACACTCTCGCCGTATGAAAATTCAAGGTCGAGCGTTCTTCCGAAAAGGTGCGAGCTTCCCGTGTCGCTGATAGCTGTGCACATAATAAATATCCTCCTGCCGTTTTTTCATATTATTTGCCGCGGGGGAGAAATTTATAAGGGGAGAGCAACAAAAGAGGAGAGAGAATAAAATCTCTCTCCTCTCTTGACTCTTCTCTCGCGTCAACACGTGTATCGGATATTACGTGCGCCCCGAATGTTTTAGCTAAATCGTTTCTGCGAGAAAATGTTTGTCCCTCTGTTGTGGGGATATTGCAGAAAGTGTTTGCTTTCTGTTCAAATCATTTCGCAAGCTTTTCAGCCGCTGTTAGCGTGTTTTGCATAAGCATTGTGATAGTCATAGGACCAACGCCGCCGGGGACAGGGGTGATATAGGAAGCCTTGGGCTCGACAGAGGCAAAATCAACGTCGCCCGTGAGCTTGCCGTCCGCGCGTCTGTTCATACCTACGTCGATAACAACAGCGCCCTCCTTGACCATATCAGCGGTAAAGAAGTCTGCCTTTCCGATAGCGGCAACAAGTATATCCGCGCGCTTACATACCTCGGCGAGATTTTTGGTGCGGCTGTGGCAAACCGTTACAGTTCCGTGAGAGTGGAGAAGCAGCATCGCCTGAGGCTTGCCAACGATGTTCGAGCGACCGACAACCACACACTCCTTGCCCGAGATATCTATTCCGCTTCTCTCAAGCAGAGCCATAACACCCGCGGGGGTGCAGGGAAGAAAATCGTAATCTCCAATCATTATCTTTCCAACGTTATAGGGGTGGAAGGCGTCTACGTCCTTTGCGGGATCTATTCTGAGAATGACCTCATTTTCGTCAAGGTGGCGGGGGAGGGGGAGCTGACAGAGAATGCCGTGAATATTTTTGTCGGCGTTAAGCTTATCGACAAGCGCGATAAGCTCCTCTTGTGTGGTCTCCTCTGGAAGCTCGTAAGCCTCCGAGTAAAATCCGACCTCGTCACAAGCGCGGCGCTTGTTTCTTACGTAGACCTGAGATGCGGGGTCGCTTCCGACGATTATTACCGCAAGTCCGGGTCTGTATCCGTTTTTAGCGGTGAATTCAGCGGCTTTTTCCTTTATTTCGGCGCGTATCTGCGCCGATATTGCTTTTCCGTCTATTATTTTTGCCATAATTTATACCTCGTTATCTTTATTTTCGTCATTGTCTTTGGAAATATCCGAGTCGTTCTCCGCATTTTTTTGGTTAGCTTCTTTTGTAAAAGAGGTGTGTGTGAATTTGGGATATGCGGGGGAGTAGTCAGCGCTTGTCAGTCTTTCGCGGCGGCATTTTACAAGCTTGTATACAAGAAGGATAGTGCCAACGACGAAGCAAACGAAGCCCACCACCTGAGAGATCCTGAAAGCGCCTACGTAAAGGCTGTCGGTACGGAGTCCCTCGATGAACATTCTTCCAAATCCGTACCAAGAGATATACATAAGTACTATCTGACCGTCAAATTTTTTCTTTTTATAGAGCGAGTTTATGATTATAAATCCGATAAGATTCCAAATCGACTCATAAAGAAAAGTAGGGTGGAAATAGTGTACCACAAAGTTACTCTTGATATTTGGCATAAGTCCCATTCTTATAAAGTAGAGAGGACTGTCTGAGAACACCTCATAGCCGTAAGCCTCTCCGTTGAAGAAGTTGCCCCAACGTCCGACAGACTGAGCCATCATAACCGCAGGCGCGACCATATCAAACGCCTTGGGAGCGCTTATCTTTTTATATTTGCATACGCAGAATATCGTGACAGCGCCCGCGATAATAGCGCCGTATATAGCAATTCCGCCATTCCATATCGCTATCACCTCCATAAAGCTGTCGTATTCGGAGAGCGATGTGAGCACGTAATAGAGTCTTGCGCCTATCACGCCGAAAATGACCGTGAATATTGCCATATCGAGAAGGTCATCCATAGAGATACCCTCCTGCTTTGCGCGATAAGAGCAATAGAATACCGAAAAGATTATCCCAAGGGTTATGATAATACCGTACCAGCGCACCTCAAGGCTTCCCACGGAAAATGCCACGGGATTTACGGTGAAGCTTTCTATACCGATACCCGGAAAAGAAACAGTTATCATTTTTTTACTCCTTAATTATTATTGTCTATCAAGCGGATAGACGACGGATATTGTGAAAAACTCGTCTTTAAATACCTTTTCAAAGAGAGAGGACACGTCGTCAAAGCTTACGCTGTTGATTATTTCGGCGTAGGTAAGAATTTCAGCTCCTTCAAACACGAAAGAGAACAAGCTGTTCGCTATTCCCTCGGTAGAGTCGAACTCCTTGACAAACTCTGCGTACATCACGCGCTTTCCACGCTCAAAGTCCGACCTTGAGAGTCCTTCCTCGGACGTCTTTTTGATATGCTCGCGTATCTTTGCGAGCACTGCGTCGGGATCGTCAGCCTCACCCGCGATCGAATTGAAGGCGAAGGAGTCGTTTACTGTATAGCAATACGACATCTCCGGGGATATCATCGCGCTCTCAAAGAGCTCCGAATAAAGTTTTCCCGCACGGGAGAAGAGTATTTCGTTGAGTATGGACATAGCCGCGTCCTTCCTCTGACGCTCGACGGGAGAGCTGGGAATATCGATATCCTTGACGCCGATATTGAATATCGGCTTAGATACCTTCATTCGCTTTTCCGAGCGCGCCTTGAATACCGATGCGGACTCCATAGAGTTCTCGGTAGCGCGTACTATTTCTATTTTTTGACTTTCTTTCGGAAGATGCGCGTCGGCTATTCTTATGACCTCGTCGGGCGTGACGTCGCCGCACACTATAAGCACCATATTGGACGGGTTATAGAAAACTCTGTAACATTCGTAAAGAAGCTCGGGTGTTATCCTTTCTATCGATTCTACCGAGCCGCAGATGTTGTTTCTTATGCTGTGACGCTCATAGAGCGCTTCAAGCATACCGTAATAGCAGGCTTCCATCGGGCTGTCGTCATACATCTTTATTTCCTGCGCGATGATACCTTGCTCCTTTTTTACCGACTCCTCGGTAAAATAAGGGTGTGTGACAAAATCTATAAGCTCTCCGAGAGATGCGTCAAAATTATCTGTACAGCTGAAAAGATAAGCAGTTTTATTAAATGTGGTATAGGCATTGGCGTCTGCACCGAGAGACGAAAAATGCTCAAACGAGTCGCTTCCGTCCTCGTTGGCAAAGAGCTTATGCTCAAGAAAATGGGCGATGCCGTCGGGAACAGACGTTATATTCTCATCTCCCATGGGCGAGAATGAGTTGTCTACCGAGCCGTAGTGTGTGCCGAGAAGGGCATAGGTGGACGAGAGCTTTTTGGGAAATACATAGATATCGAGTCCGCACTCGTGTGTATATTTATAATATTTTTCGCGAAGCAGAGCGCTTTCAAATATTTTGAGGTCTATCTTACTCATTCTTCATAGTCCTCCTCGTCCTCGTCACTGCCGTCAAGCGTTCCCTCAAGGAAAAATACGGTGTCAAGCTGAACTCCCTTTGCAACCTCTATCACGTCCTCTACTGTAACCTCGCCGAACGCCCTCATATATTCCTCGGGAGAGGCGCTTATGCCGAGCATAGAACGCGTATTATAAAATGCGAAGAGCTCAAAAGGATAATCGTATATCTGTCTGTACCAGTGGAGAATTGCCTTTTTTGCGGCGAGAAACTCGTCCTCGCTTATCTCTCCCGCCTTGATTGCCTCAAGCTGACGGAGTATCTCCGCTTTTGTGCGCGCGAGATCGCGGACGTTTATACCGCTTGATACGGTGATATTTCCGAGATATGGGTCGTATGACGATGCGCAATAGTAGCAAAGGCTGAGTCTCTCGCGCACGTTCATAAAGAGCTTTGAGGCGGGTGAGCCTCCAAATATCTCGTTGAACATAGATGCGGCAAAATATTTTTTGTCCTCTGCCGTAACTCCGACTCTAAAGCCAAGGCAAAGCTTTCCCTGCGACACCTCAAAGGGCTCGGTGCGCTCCTTGAGGTGAGTGAATTCTTCGGCAACGATGGGGCGTATCGGAGAGGGATTTCCACAAAATCCGCCAAAATGCTTTTTTATCGTATCCGACACGCAGGAAGCGTCCTGACTGCCCACGTAAAAGATATCGAGAGCCGAGGCGCTTATCATTTCTTTATAATGGCGATAGAGCTTTATTTCGTCGGCAGAGTCTACCGTCTCAAGCAAAGAGTCTACCGTCGGGAAATCGCCGTCGCCGAGGTGCATAAGCTCGGCGCATTTCAGCGAGGCGTATGCGCGAGGATTGTTCATCTCAGCCTTTATCGCGTCACGGACTGTGTTTTTTTCTTTGCATACCGTTTCCTTGCGGAAATATCCGTTTTCGGTAAGGGGATGCAGAAGCACTTGAGAGATAAGGTGCGCAACACCGTCAAGAATATCTGTTCCGTCGCTTACAAAGCTGTTGTCAAGCATTTCGGCGGAAATTATAAAGAGCTGATTTTTACCGCATTTAGCGGTCTTTATTTCTATTGACGAGGCATATAGCTCGTCGAGTCTGCGGTTGAGAAGCGCGGCGCTGGGGAATTCCTCGCATCCTCTGCGAAGCACACCCGAGAGCAGCATATTATAGGCTGACGACTCTCGCGAGAGCGGAAGTCGGAGAGAGAATGAGATCATACCCGTCTTGAATTTATCGGTAGTGATCGAAGTCAGTGAGACCGAGTCCCACAGTTGAGTCTTTATTGGCGTCATCAAAATTTCAGTTTTTCCTTACCTTAAATATATTATAGACAATTATACACCATAAGCTCGTGCTTTTCAAGGTGATTTTGTTAATTTGTACGTATTTGAGCGATTATTTAAAAAAAATTAAAGAAATCTATTGACAAAGGTTTCTCGATGTGTTAAAATAATATGCCGCTTAAAGCGGGTTCTTTAAGTGCGCGGTTTTCGCGCCACCCGAATTAGCGAGTCTATGATGAAAGAGAGGTGCTTTTCGTGTACGCAGTTATTGAAACAGGCGGAAAGCAGTACAAGGTTAACGAGGGAGATATCGTATTTATCGAGAAGCTCGACGTTAACGAGGGTGACACAGTTAATTTTGATTGTGTTAAGGCATTATCTACCGCAGAAGGTCTTAAGGTAGGAACTCCCAATGTTGAGGGCGCAACAGTCAGCGCAAAGGTCGTTGCAAACGGCAAGGGCAAGAAGATCTATGTAATGAAGTACAAGGCTAAGAAGAACGAGAAGAAGAAGATCGGTCACAGACAGCCTTATACTAAGGTACAGATCCTTTCTATCCAGGGCTGATAGGTAAGAAAGAATGACAAAAATCGTATTTTTCAGAAGCGGAGGAACTTTCTACGGTTTTGAGGAGCAGGGTCATACAGGCTATGGCGATGCGGGAGACGACGTTCTCTGCGCGGCGCTGTCGGCTATGACGATGCTTATCATCAATACCATAGAGGTCGCATATGCCTCGGACGTTGATTACACCGTCAACGAGGGCGCAACGCATATAATGGTTCGCTCAAAGGCGGCGCTTGCCGAGTTTGAGGACGACGAACGCAAAAGATATGCGGTATCGGGATTGTTTTTGTCATATTATTACCAGCTTAATGATATGATCGAGGAATATTACGACTATCTCGACGTAGAGGTCAAGGATATCGATTATATCTGACTATGTTCCGAGAGCCTCGGAACGTTGTACACAAAATTACATTGAATGGAGGAACGCATAATGTTCAAGCTCAGTTTACAGTTCTTTGCTCATAAAAAGGGTGTTGGTTCTACAAAGAACGGCCGTGACAGTGAGTCCAAGCGCCTTGGCGTTAAGAAGGCAGACGGACAGGCTGTTGTTGCAGGTAACATCATTCTCAGACAGAGAGGAACATCTATCCATCCCGGTAACAACGTTGGTATGGGTAAAGATCACACCTTGTTTGCTCTTATCGACGGAAACGTTAAGTTCGAGCAGAAGGCAAAAGACAAGAAGCAGGTCAGCGTATACGCTGACTAATAAATCAAAACGGGAAGCAGCTGCTTCCCGTTTGATTTTTTAACTTCAAAAATCCCTGATCTATTGACAAAGGGAATATATGGTGATAGAATATACAAAACTGATTTTTATATTTGGAGATAGATATGTTAGAGGTTTTTTTAGCTACCATTGATCCGTTGCTTACGCTGTTTACGTGTATGGCGCTCGGATTTATTCTTAAAAAGGCGAAGATCCTGCCCGAAAACGCGACAAAGGTGCTTTCAAGGCTTGAGACATGGGTGTTCCTTCCCGCGCTCAGCTTTAAGACGATGTCGCAATATTGCAGAATAGAGCTTCTTGGAGACAATATCGTAAATATGCTTTTTGGATGCTTTTCTATTGCGGTGTGTATTATCGTAGCCCTCACGCTATCAAGGTTTTTTGTTAAAGACAAGACCTCCTCGGAGCTTGGAGTTTACCAATACGCTCTGGCTGTCGCAAACATAAGTTATTTCGGAGATCCCATCGTTTTGGCGCTCTTTGGCGAGGAGATGCTTTCTTACTACAAGATATTCACGCTTCCGTTCTGCATCGTCATATACACGTGGGCGATAAACATTCTCTCGCCCCGTCCCGAAAAGAAGCAAAATCCGCTTATAAAGCTTATAAATGCTCCGCTCGTAGCGATGGTTGCGGGCATAATCGTAGGACTTACGGGACTTGGCGGATACATACCCTCGTTTTTGACCTCGTCGCTCGGTTCGCTCAGCGCTTGTATGGGTCCCGTTGCAATGATGATAGGTGGCTTGACTATTGCGAATTACAGCATCAAGGAGATGCTTAAAAACAAAAAGGTCTATGTTGCAAGCCTGCTTAGACTTATCGTGCTTCCCGTTGCGATGGTATCGCTGAACTATGGAGTTATCAAGCTTTTAGAGGCTTTGTTTGACCTGACTGTAAGCAACAACGTCCTGATAATCACCTTCTTTGCTACCGCAGCGCCTATCGGACTTAACACTATCGTTTTCCCCGAAGCTTACGGCGGAAATCCAAAAACAGGTGCGGCAATGGCTACTATTTCCAATACCTTGTGTATTATAACCTTACCGATATTGTATTCCTTGCTTGTGACTATAATATGAGATGATATTTTTAGGGAAGGTTAGTTTGTGTTGGGATTTTTTGCGAGAACCTTTTGAGGAAGTTAGTTGATGTTTAGTTTTTTTGTGAGAACCTTTTAAGGAAAGGTTCTCACACT
>JAZSBF010000076.1:0-17131 GCA_045602205.1 Eubacteriales bacterium | reverse complement strand
AATATCCTATTTAGCAATACAAACATAGAACAATCCAATGTTTGATGTTTTTAGCTGTAAGCTGAAATGGCGGTGTTTAGCCGCCAAATCAAACTTGGCGCAACCCCAAGGGGGTTGCAGCTTTCCTCAAAAGGTTCTCACGAAAAAAGCCTTAATACAAACTAACTTTAAATTTTTGTTCAATACTATTGACAAGGTTTTTTTGGTGTGTTATAATACTGATGTATGTATAAAATTCACCAATTTGGAGGATATAACAATGAGCAGAATTAAAACTGTTGAAACTAAAGATATTGCAAAGACCGTTAAGAACGGTGGTTGCGGTGAGTGCCAGACATCTTGTCAGTCTGCTTGCAAGACATCTTGCGGCGTTGCTAACCAGCAGTGCGAAAAGGCTGAGTAATCTCAGATAATGATAAGATAAGGCTGTGGGGGAAGGACCTGTTTCCTTCCCCCATACCTATCGTTGAAAAGGAGTTTTTATGGTACATCAGTACAAATTGAACGGCTTTAATATCGTGCTTGACACCTGCAGCGGTTCTGTGCACACCGTTGACGAGGTGGCTTACGATATTATTGCTATGTATAAATCCGCGTCTGTCGAAGAGATAGTAAAGGAGATAGGCGCAAAATACTCTCACCTTGACGATGTCAACGAGGCTGAGATACTTGAGTGTATCGACGATATACGCGCACTCGAGGAGTCGGGCAAGCTCTTTTCCGAGGACAAATACGAGGAATTGGCTTATAACTACAAGAATAACAGCAAGGTCGTAAAGGCGCTTTGCTTGCACGTGGCTCATACCTGCAATCTTAATTGCTCCTATTGCTTTGCAAGTCAGGGCAAATATCAGGGCGACAGAGCGCTTATGAGCTTTGAGGTGGGCAAGCAGGCCTTTGATTTTCTTATCGCAAATTCGGGAACGAGAAGAAATCTTGAGGTCGACTTTTTCGGCGGCGAGCCCCTTATGAACTGGGATGTTGTGAAGCAGCTTGTGGCTTACGCGAGAAGCATTGAAAAGGAGCATAACAAGAATTTCCGCTTCACGCTTACAACAAACGGAATCCTTATAGACGACGAGGTCATAGATTTTCTTAACCGTGAGATGAGCAACGTTGTTCTCAGTCTTGACGGGCGCAAGGAGATCAACGACCATTTCAGGCGCGACTATGCGGGTAACGGAAGCTATGACAGGATAGTCCCCAACTTCAAGCGCCTTGTCGAAGCGAGAGAAGGCAAGAACTATTACGTCCGCGGAACGTTTACGCATCAGAACGTCGATTTTACAAATGATATTTTACATATGGCAGATCTTGGATTTACCGAGCTCAGTATGGAGCCTGTTGTATGTCCGCCCGATGACCCTTATGCGCTTACAGAGGAGGATCTTCCCATACTCTCCAAGCAGTATGAGATACTTGCAAAAGAGATGATAAAGCGCAAAAAGGAGGGACGCCCGTTCACCTTCTATCACTATATGCTTGACCTTAAGAACGGACCTTGCATCTATAAGCGTATAACAGGCTGCGGCTCGGGTACGGAGTATATGGCGGTGACCCCTTGGGGCGAGCTCTTCCCTTGCCATCAGTTTGTGGGAGACTCTAAATACAGCCTCGGCAACATCTGGGACGGAGTCAAGAACACCGAGATACAGGACGAGTTCCGTTCCTGCAACGCATACGCGAGAGAGGAATGTAAGGATTGTTGGGCAAGGCTTTACTGCTCGGGCGGTTGCGCCGCAAACGCATATGACGCGACTGGAAGCATAAACGGTATATACAAATATGGCTGCGAGCTTTTCAAAAAGCGTATTGAGTGCGCAGTTATGATGCAGGTAGCCGAATCCGAAGACGGCACAGAATAATGAATACCCCGATAGTAGATTTTGTTTCAAAATACGCTGACAGGGGCGGGGCAAGATTTCATATGCCCGGTCACAAGGGAAAGACCTTTCTTGGCTGTGAGGCGCAGGATATTACAGAGATATTCGGCGCGGACACTCTCTATTCGGCTGACGGAATAATAGACGAGAGCGAAAATAATGCGTCGGAGCTTTTCGGCACGTCTCATACATTTTATTCTGCCGAGGGCTCGACTCTCGCTGTAAAGGCTATGCTCGCACTCGCAACGGCGGGAAAGCCGCGAGTTATTTTGGCGGCTCGAAACGTTCATAAATCCTTTATTTATGCGTGTGCCCTGCTTGATATTGAGGTCGCTTGGATATATCCGTCATCCAACGAACATCTTTGCTCTTGCTCTATAACGGCGCAGGATGTGGAAGACGCTTTGAGAACGCTTTCCTCACTTCCCTCCGCGCTTTATCTGACCTCTCCAGATTATCTTGGACAGATGCTTGATATAGAAGCTATATCGTCTGTCTGCAAAAAGTACGGAGTGACCTTGCTTATTGACAACGCTCACGGAGCATACTTGAGATTTTTGCCCACGTCGAGACACCCTGTCTCTCTTGGCGCGGACATCTGCTGTGACTCGGCGCACAAAACCTTGCCTGTTCTGACGGGCGGCGCGTATCTGCATATATCAAAGACAGCAGACAGAGACTATCTGAGCCGCGCCCGAGAAATGCTTTCTGTGTTTTCCTCCACAAGCCCCTCTTATCTTATACTTGAGTCTCTCGATCTTTGTAACAGATATCTTTCCGATGGATATACAGATAGACTTGCGGCGACGGTGGAGAAGCTTGATGCTTTGAAAAAGGAGCTTTCCTTGAGTGGATTTAAGGTTGAGGAGACAGAGCCTCTCAAGCTTGTCATAAATGCCGCAAAATACGGATATACGGGTGCAGAGCTTGCCCACGTTCTGAGAGAGCGGTCGATAGAGCTTGAGTTTTCGGATGATGAATACGCTGTGTTTATGGTAACTCCCGAAAATACAGACGCTGAGCTCAAAGCTCTTTTTGATGCTTTGACGGCGATACCGCGTAAGGAAGCTATCAAAAAAGAGACATTGTCTCTAAATCCTTGCTCTGAACGTGTGTGTTCTATCCGTGAGGCGATATTCTCGCCGAGTGAGATGATAGACATTACAGGCGCGAGCGGTCGCGTTTGCGCTTCTCCGACTGTTTCCTGCCCTCCCGCGATTCCGATAGCCGTAAGCGGAGAGCGCATAACCGACGAGGCTGTAAGGCTTTTTAAGAGCTACGGTATAGATAAGATATCGGTCATAAAGGATAAGAAATAAAGTACCGTAATATAAAATTATAAGCCCCAAATCGCATTTTTACTGCGATTTGGGGCGTTTTTTTGGTATGGAAAACCACCTGCTAAGCAGGTGGTTCAGTAGAGGCTTTTGCTGTTGAGCAATCCCGCCGCAGCGGTAGGCTCCCCTGTGTAAGGGGAGCTGTCAGCGAAGCTGACTGAGGGGTCGTTTGAGAGTATTTTTTACAATCCCTCCTTCACGGCAAGCCGTGCCACCTCCCTTTACACAAGGGAGGCTGAAATAGTAGCCACATCTGTGGCGGTAGGGCAAGTTTGCAAGTGTCAAATGTTTCAGTGGACTTTCAGCCCCGCCAGTAACATGCCCTTATAGCGCTGAGCAAGCCACCGGCTTAGCCGGTGGTTATGACTATCGCTCAAGCTGTTGTTTTTTCTTTGATTTTGAAAACTTAAAGCTCTCCTTAAAAAGTATCTTTATGCTTTTCATAATGATATTTTTGTTTTCTTCTGTGAGATTGCTCCAAGCACGCAAAAGCTTTATCTTGTCGGTGCTGATATCCGTGAGGGTCGTGGCGTTGGTAGATGAGATCGTGTTGTATATCGCATCAACAAATTCTTCTCTCTGCGACATATCCATATCATTCAGCCAATTTTTCATAGTTTGGTCGATATGACGGCTCTCGTCGCTTATCTCGTCAAGATATATGAACTTGCTTCCCAGCAGCTCCCAAGAAAAAGGATCGTGCTGCAAAATGCCGTTTTGGGAGCTTTTTATGACCTCATATGTCTCCTCGTGCTCGAGCAACATTCCCACTATCGAGGATTGGGGGACAAGTGTACGGATCTTGCCCTTTATATTCTGATAATCCGTTCCCGCGATAAAGTCGGTGTTAAACCCCGGACCGTCGTTATTGTAAGCGGTGACGATCCTTTCTTTTACTTCGGGGTCGCATTTTACTGTTGCAAATACGGCAAGATTTCCGCCCTTGCTATGCCCTCCAAGGTATATCCTTCCGTCTGTCGCTTCCGCGGCGGCGTTAAGGTATTCGACCGCCTCTGTTTGCGACGGTACAGGCGACATAAAGCTCATATTGAAATTTTCTTTCCAGCCGATAAGCGAATCGTCTGTCCCTCTGTACGCTACAAACAGGCTTCCGTTCCCGAGAGCGTAAGTGAGCGCCGAGATCTGCTTTTGCGACTCGCGGTCTACGTTGTTTATATAACCCTTGAGACGTATATTCGCAAATCTTTTTGTTTTTGCCGCCTTTGCGAGCAGAGTAAGCGTGGCTGGGGGAACGATAGCTCCGATATATGCGGGTTCTCCTTTTCGGGCTCGAAGATATTTTCTTGCCGCGCTCATAAGCGTTATACCCTCAGAGGTGTGCTCGCTCGGCACTATCGAGTCAAAATCCACATATGAAATTACAGAAAGAATAAGAGAGTCTATTTCATTGACGTCGGTTTCTGAAAAGGTTATATCTCCTCTCCAGTCAAGATAGTCAAAAACTGTTGGCATCAGTTAACCTCTTTTCTATTATAAAGTTAAATTTGCTTGTGTACGCTCTTGTATTCGTCATAAAAACGATAATACGGGCAGGCTCTTGTTGTTCCCGAGACAAAATGTCCCATATCGTCTTGGTCAAGATTTACGGTGCATACGTAGCTTTCGATATCCTCGTCGTAATCGTAGAAAACGCAGCTTTCGCAGTTGGTTGCCTTTTGATTTGCCATAGCTTATACCTCCCGACTCAGATATTTTTTAATCTGTCAAGACAGTTTTGGAGAATTATTTGCGCTGACAGGGTATCTATGACCTGCTTTCTTTTGCTTCCTCTCGTATTCGTTTCGTTGAGATATCTTGAGGCGGTCATAGTGGTCATTCTTTCGTCGAACATAGCGACAGGGAGTCCGCTTCTTTTGGTGACCAAACGGGCAAATTTCTTGCATCTCTCGGCGCGAGAGCCCTCGCTTCCGTCCATATTTTTCGGAAGTCCCACGATTATTGCGGACACTCCCTGCTCTTTTGCTGTCTCGCTCACCGCATCCGCGGTCTTATCGATGCCGCCCGGGCTGATATATCCTATTCCCGACGCCAAAAAACGCAGAGAGTCTGAGACCGCAAGGCCTGTTCTGACATCCCCAAAGTCTATGGCAAGTATCTTTCCCGACGTTTTTTTGATATCGGCTATTGTGCAAAGACTTGTTTCTTCGTTTATCATATTTGTCACTCTTTCTCTATATTATTCAGCTCGGCGGCTATCTGTAACAAAATTTTTTTGTTGTTGACAGAAGGATCGGCAAGCACCCTGTCAAGAAGCTTTTCGAGCGTGTCGCCTACGGCGTGCCCGTTTATTCCGAGCCTTACAAGGTCAGAGCCGTTTACCTCAAGCTCCGAGGTCTTTGTGCAAATTTTTTTTGCAAGGTTATCTCTTATCCTATTCTCAAATTCTTTGTCGAGATTTCCAAGCGCGGCTGCGGCGCTCAGAACGTCCTCTAAAAGCTCTCCGCACCCGCCGATAAATCGGCGCGCGCTTACGTCGTCTCCGCAAAGATGAGACGCGCATTTTTTTGAGATCGAAAGAATATTCGAGGAAAGCTTTGTTGAAAGTCTGAGATCGCCTAAAATGCTCTCTTTTTGCTCGTCGGTCGCTTGACTGAGAAGAAGAGCGAGCCGTATCCTCTCTGATCCGGGGGCGTTAGCGCAGGCGGCTGATATTAGCTCGTTTGACGGAAGATATTCTTTAAACACAAAGCTCATAAAGCCCGCATCCCTCATAATTTTGAGTGTTGTCTCGGCATATTCTGATGATATCAGCTTCAAAAACTCTGTGGATATTCGTTCGCGAGCTATTTGGGACAGATTGTCTCTTGTTGCTACTGCCGCGGACAAAGTGTCGCTGTCTATATCAAAACCAAGCTGAGCTGAAAAGCGGAAGGCGCGCATTATTCGCAAGGCGTCCTCCGAAAATCTTTTTTCGGGATCTCCTACGGCTCGGATCGTCTTTTTTGAAATATCCTCTTTCCCCGAAAAAGGATCTACAAGCCCTCTTTTTTTGCTGTACGCCATAGCGTTTACGGTAAAATCTCTGCGCGAGAGATCTTCCTCTATGCGTGTGGTAAAGCTTACCGATTCGGGTCGTCTTGAGTCCTTGTATTCGCCGTCTATTCTGAAGGTAGTTATTTCTATTGGGTTTCCTTCGCTGATGACTGTAATGGTCCCATGCTTTATTCCTGTGGGGATAGTTTTCATATCCTCAAAGACCTTGAGGATCTCGTCGGGAAGCGCTGAGGTGGCGACGTCATAATCGTTTGGCGCTCTGCTCATGACTGTATCTCTTACGCTTCCGCCGACGATATATGCCTCAAAACCGTTTTTCTCAAGACGCTCTATCACCTCGGCAACGTACTTTGGATATTGCATAGCTCTTCCCTCCTTTCTCTTCATCTATTATACTACTGACGGGATATTATGTCAATGGACGATGTATTAACTTTAAAAAAATACTCGGTGAGAATTATTCTTCTTGACTTTACCCGCGTTTTTTGATAAAATATCTATTGAAATTTATCTATGGAAGGTTCATATATGTCGGAAAAAACTTGTGTGGCGGTCATTGGCGCGGGACACGCGGGTATTGAGGCGGCGCTTGCCGCGGCTCGTATGGGAATGGATACGGTGCTTTTTACGATGTCTCTCGATTCTATCGCGAATATGCCCTGCAATCCTTCTATCGGAGGTACGGGAAAGGGGCATCTCGTTTATGAGATAGACGCTTTGGGCGGAGAGATGGGGAGAGCGGCTGACAAGGTCACGCTTCAGTCCCGTACTCTGAATCTCGGAAAAGGCGCGGCGGTGCACTCTAAAAGAATACAGGCGGACAGAAAAGAATATCAAAAGGTGATGAAGCGCACGCTTGAGAGAACTGAAAATCTCAGAGTGGTACAAGCTGAAATTGTGGATATAGGCGTTGAGAACGGAAGAGTCGTATCGGTAATTACGATGCTCGGAGAGGTTTGGGAATGCGAGGCAGCGATAATTTGCAGCGGAACTTATCTTGAGGGCAGAATTTTTGTCGGAGACGTGAATTATGCAAGCGGACCCGACGGAATGCTTGCGGCGACAGGACTTTCAAAGTCTCTTGAACGTCTGGGCATCACGCTTATGCGCTTTAAGACGGGTACACCCGCAAGAGTTCACAGAGACACTATTGATCTTGAGGTGCTTGAAAGACAGGACGGAGAGAGACGAATTGTCCCTTATTCTGCAGAGACAGACGAGAGCTTCTTTGACGGCGTTGAGCAGATCCCTTGTCACGTTGTTTATACCAATGCCGATACGCACAAGATAATACGTGATAACATAACCCGTTCGGCGATGTATTCGGGACATATACACGGAACAGGTCCGAGATACTGCCCTTCGATAGAGGATAAGGTCGTTCGTTTTGCCGATAAGGAGAGACATCAGCTCTTCGTTGAGCCTGTCGGGGCGGATACCGACGAAATGTATATCCAAGGATTTTCCACTTCCCTTCCCGTCGATGTTCAGCACAAAATGCTCGCTTCTCTTGACGGATTTGCAAACGCGCAGATAATGAGATACGCTTACGCCATAGAATATGATTGCGCAGACCCTACACAGCTTGATGCTACGCTTGAATTCAAGGCCATCAAGGGTCTTTACGGCGCTGGTCAGTTTAACGGTACTTCGGGATACGAGGAAGCTGCGGCGCAGGGACTTGTTGCGGGTGTTAACGCCGTTCTTTCTATACGCGGAGAAGCTCCTATGGTGCTTGCGCGTTCGGAAAGCTATATCGGCACGCTTATTGACGACCTTGTGACAAAAGGAACTAACGAGCCGTACAGAATGATGACTTCTCGCTCGGAATACAGGCTTTTGCTAAGACAGGATAACGCCGATGAGAGACTTTCTCCTATCGGTTACAGAGTTGGACTTCTCGGTGAGGAAAGATATGCTGAATATTTGAAGAAGCAAGAGCTTATCGCCTTTGAGATAGAGAGACTTGAGAAGACCTTTGTTTCTCCTCTGAAAGCTAACGTTCTTCTTGAAAAGTTAGGACAGCCGAAGCTTTCGGGTGGCGCTTCTCTTGCGGATCTTTTGCGCAGACCCGAGATCACCTATGAGCTTCTCTCGAGCATCGATTCTGATCGCCCTGAGCTTGCGTACAGAGTGGTATTGACTGTTGAAACCACTATAAAATATGCGGGATATATAAAGCGTCAGCGCGCGGAGGTTGAAAGACACGCGAGACTTGAGGGCAAGCTTTTGCCCGAGGATATAGATTATAAGAATATCAAGGGGTTGCGAATAGAGGCGGCACAGAAGCTTGATAAGATCCGTCCGTTGAATATCGGACAGGCTTCAAGAATAAGCGGAGTAAACCCCGCGGATATCACTGTATTACTTATATATTTGGGAATGAATTGAGGTTTTTATGACTTATAATGAGTTTTTGACCGAATTTAAACGAATTTTTCTGTTGAATGACGAGAGTTTGCTTCCGCCCGAGGAAAAGATAGAAAAGCTTTATGATCTTACCGAGATAATGCTTGAGGTGAATAAGCATATGAATCTCACGGCGGTAACAGATTGTTCACAAATTATATTGAAACATTATTTTGATTGTCTTACTATTCTTAAATATCTGCCGCGAAATGCCTCTCTTATAGACGTGGGGTGTGGCGCGGGCTTCCCTTCTCTGCCTGTTGCGATATGCAGAGAGGATCTGAAGATAACCGCGCTTGACAGTACAGCGAAGCGTATCAATTATATTACAGATACCGCAAACAAGCTTGGTGTTGAAAATGTTACGGCGATTGCGGCGAGAGCTGAGGATCTTGCGGCTAAGCCTGAGTATCGCGAAAGGTTTGATATAGCTACCGCGCGTGCTGTTGCTGATCTCCCTGTTTTGTGTGAGCTTTGCTTGCCTTTTGTAAAAGTTGGCGGTACTTTCTTGTCGATGAAGGGCGCTAAGGGCGAGGATGAATTTGCAAGAAGCTGCAGAGCTATATCGCTTTGCGGAGGCAGCGATGCAAAGCTTTTTGGTGATCAATTGACACAGAATGGCACTGAATTTGAAAAAAGATGTTTGATAATAGTGAAAAAAGGCGAGAAAACCCCGAAAATTTATCCGAGAAATTTTGCGCAAATATCAAAAAAACCGCTATAATAGCGGTTTTTTCTTTTCTTTGTCGACTTTTTGATGTAAACTATTCCTTTTTCTTTCTTAATGAGACTTTTTTTGACAAACCTTATTTGACAATAAATTCTCTTCCAAGAAGGTATAATGTTTTTGCGTGATGTTTCACGTGAAACAAAAAGGAGGAAGAAAATGACGGAATTAAGATATTTTAAGAGAAACAGAGTGCTCGAGGAGCATCCGATAACCTCGCACGTGCTTCAGGTTAAGGTTGACGAGATACGCCCCAACAGAGCTCAGCCAAGGGCGGATTTTGACAACAACGCAATGATAAGACTTGCGGATTCTATACGAAGGTATGGTATAATACAGCCGCTTACTGTCAGACGGTCGGATGCAGATGACATATATACTTATGAGCTGATCGCGGGAGAGCGAAGATTAAGAGCTGCAAGAATGTTGGGATATTTTACTGTTCCGTGTATTGTTGTTGAGGCTGACGAAAGAATGTCTGCCGAAATGGCGATAATAGAAAATCTGCTCAGAGAGGATCTCAATATGTTTGAACAGGCGTATGGATTCAAAAAACTTGTGGACAATCACGGACTTACGCAAGATGAGGTTGCAAGAAAGGTATCTATGAGTCAATCTGCGGTGGCTAACAAAATAAGACTTTTGAGACTTAGTTACGCGGAACAGAAGCTGATACTCGAAAATCATTTATCTGAAAGACACGCGAGGGCGCTCTTAAAGCTTGAAAGTGCCGAAAAAAGAATAGAGGCAATAAATTATATTTGCGCCCGCTCTTTGAACGTCCTTGATAGCGAGCAATATATAGACACTTTGGCGAGAAAGGTCGAGGAAAGTCGCAAACGCGCCGAGGAGGCGGTTGGGGAGGTCTTGAAAGAAAGACCGACGAGACAATTTGTTGAAAGCATAAAGAGAAAGATAGAGCTTTTGAAAAAGCAAGGAAAAGATGCCACGGTTGAGGTTTTGGATCTTGAAAAAACTGTTGAAGTCAGAATAACCATTGCGAGATAATACATTGTCTTGAATGTTTCACGTGAAACATTCAATACTTTTTGCTTTTTGGGATTGGTTAGACAAAATATGGAAGATATGCTTGTTTCACGTGAAACATTCTTCAAAAATCTTTGCTAGAGGTATTGCTTTTTTTGACGTGTTGTGATATAATTTTTGTATGATTATCTTAAACCTGCGCTTACTGCCACGGTTTGAAAGGAATAAAATGTATTATGGGAAAAATAATTTCGTTTGCTAACCAGAAAGGCGGAGTCGGAAAAACCACTTCCTGCGTTAACGTTGCGGCGTCTTTGGGAATTCTCGGCTACAAGGTGCTTATTATAGATCTTGACCCTCAGGGTAACACCACGAGCGGAGTCGGAATATCCAAAAAGAGATTGCGTGGCGGCACGAGAGAGCTTCTTTCGGGCAAAATGAGTGCTGAGGAGGTTATTGTTGAAACTCCTTTTGAAAACCTTTCGGTTATACCTACCGACACGTCGCTTTCGAGTTTCGTTGATATAGATCTTTATGAAAATGACGGAGAATCGGCTGAAAAAAGAATGGAAACTGCGCTTGCGCCTGTTAAAGACAACTATGATTACATCCTTATAGATTGTCCGCCTGCGCTTGGAATGCTTACAATCAATGCTTTTACGGCAAGTGACAGCGTTATCGTGCCTATGCAGTGCGAATTTTATGCGCTCGAAGGTCTTTCACAGCTTATGATAACCGTTAACAGAATAAAGAGGATATATAATCCTGATCTGACGATCTGCGGTATACTTATCACTATGTATAATGGAAGACTTCTGCTTTCTATGCAGGTTATGGCAGAGCTTGAAAAGCACTACGCAGATAAACTGTTTGCGACTAAGATATCCAGAAACGTGAAGCTTACTGAAGCTCCGGGCTTTGGAAAACCCGTTTTCTATCACGACAAGAGCTCGAAGGGCGCAAAAGAATATCTTGAAGTTGCCAGAGAGCTTAGCGCAAGAATATAGTTGGAGGATTTTGAAATGTCCAAAAAACCGTCGGGACTTGGCCGTGGACTTGGAGATCTTTTTGACGACAACAAGCCTTTTGTGACCGAAACGCAGCAAGCTAAGGTGGTTTTGCGCAAGGAAAATAAAAGCGTTGCCGTTTCTACGGCTGAATTGTATGAAACCAAACCCAAAAACAAAAGCGTGAAAGCTAATTTCAGATAGGAGAAGTGTGAAAAATGGCGAAAAAAATGGGTGGTCTTGGCAGAGGCTTTTATGAAATTTATGACGATAATAATTTCGATAAGGGTTCTAACCAGACTATAAGAATATCAGATATAGAACCGAGACGCGATCAGCCTCGAAAGACCTTTGACCGCGAGGCTCTTGAGACCTTGGCAGACTCTATCGCGGCTTACGGTGTGCTTCAGCCTATAATCGTAAGAGAAAATGAGGATATTAAGGGCACTTATGAGATAATTGCCGGGGAGCGACGTTGGAGGGCATCCAAAATGGCGGGACTTACCGAGATCCCCGCGGTTGTTTTTGACGGAGATGAGCTCAAGGCGGCACAGGTAGCGCTTATAGAGAATATTCAGCGTGAGGATCTTAATCCTGTTGAAGAAGCCTTTGGATACGGCGCGCTTATCGAAAAATTCGGACTTACTCAGGAGCAGGTCGCAAAGCAGGTAGGAAAGAGCCGTTCGGCTGTCGCAAATATGCTCAGACTTCTTGATCTTCCGAGTGAGGTCCTTGAGATGCTTAAGGACGGAACTATAAGTGCTGGACACGCGCGAGCATTGCTTGCGATCGATGATGAAGACCTTATCGTTGAATTTGCAAACAAGATCGTTGCGAAGGCTATGTCGGTAAGAGAAGTGGAATATGCGGTAAAGCGTTTGAACGAGCGCAAGGAAGAGGAGGAGATAGAAAAGATCGATCCTCAGGTGAAGGTGCATATGAAGCAGCTCGAAAGAAGGGCTATGTCGGCTTTGGGAAGAAAGGTGAGAATATCACGTTCTTCTAAGAAAAAGGTGGTTGAGCTCACTTACGATAACGATGAGGACCTTGAGGCGCTTCTTATAGCTCTTTGCGGAAACAATATTTTCAGCGAAACAGAAGATTGACAATAATTTAACAAAGAAAAGGAAACAGAAAAATGCTTGATATCAGATATATAAAGGAAAATCCCGACGAGGTAGTTGCAAGACTGGCAAAAAAAGGAAAAGATGCTAAAGAGGAGATCGCGCAGATACTTGAGCTTGATGCCCAGAGACGCGCTCTTATCTCGTCCACAGAGTCGATAAAGGCAGAGCAGAACAAGGTAAATAAGCTTATTCCTCAGTATAAGAAGGAGGGAAAGGACGTTGCCGAAATTTTTGCTAAAATGAAGGAAATGTCTGCTCAGGTAAAGGCTGACGAGGAAAAGCTTAAGGAGGTCGAGGCAAAATTCAACTCGCTTATGCTCGGTCTTCCCAACCTTCCCGACGATGATCTTCTCCCAGGCGGAAAAGAGAACAACGAGCCACTCAGATATTTCGGAGAGCCCAAAAAGTTTGATTTTGAACCCAAAAACCACGTTGATCTTTGCACAGATCTCGGTCTTATAGACTACAAGAGAGGCGCAAAGCTTTCAGGCGCGGGATTCTGGATATACAGCGGCATAGGAGCTAGACTCGAGTGGGCGCTTCTCAACTATTTCATAGATACTCATATATCCAACGGATTTGAGCTTATGCTCGTTCCTCACATGCTTGGTTACGAGTGCGGACTTACCGCAGGTCAGTTCCCGAAGTTTGCAGACGACGTTTACTGGCTTGAGACTGCTGAGGACGAACGCCGCCGCTTTATGCTTCCTACCGCCGAGACAGCGCTTGTATCTCTCCACAGAGATGAGATACTTTCCGAGGCAGATCTCCCCAAGAAGTATATAAGCTATACTCCTTGCTTCAGACGCGAGGCGGGAAGCTACCGGGCCGACGAGAGAGGAATGGTAAGAGGACATCAGTTCAACAAGGTCGAGATGGTTCAGTACACACTTCCCGAAAAGAGCGACGAGGCCTTTGAGGAGCTCGTTACCTGCGCTGAAAATCTTGTTAAGGGACTCGGATTCCACTTCAGAACGGTTAAGCTTGCGGCAGAGGACTGCTCTGCTTCTATGGCGAGAACCTACGATATCGAGATAAATATTCCTTCTATGGACGGATATAAGGAGGTATCCTCTGTTTCTAACGCAAGAGATTATCAGGCGCGCAGAGGTATGATGAGAGTAAGACGCGACGACGGAAAGATAGATTTCGTGCATACTCTCAACGGTTCGGGACTTGCTACCAGCCGTATTTTGCCCGCACTCGTAGAGCAGAATCAGCTTGCTGACGGCTCTGTTGTCGTTCCCGAGGTGCTCAGAAAGTATCTTGGAACAGATATAATCAAGAAATAATACAGCTTCTTCGTCGGATATACTTTCACGTATATCCGACGAAGCTTAAAAAGAAGGGAGGAAAGGCTTCGTGTTATTCGCTTTAAATAACAGTCAGCCCACGCTTTGGGAAGAAATATGGGAATACCTGCGTAACGCATGGTATTCTTCCGATGAGCTTTACCTTGTAAACCTTAATCTTGGTCCTGACCCGATATCAAACATGAGAATTATGCTTTTCGGTTTGTTTGTGGGAGTAATAATTGCCTCTGTTCTTGTTCTTATCAATAAGAGAGTGCTTGGCGATTTTATTCGCAAGCTCCTCGCCGAAGATTGTACTTCGCCCGAGAAGGCAAAAACCCTTTATGAGCTTGGGTTTGGCGTGAAATATACGATAAGAAACGCAGTAAGGCGCGGAACGACCGTGAGAAACGTGGTTCGCTGCGTGGAGGAAGAGGAATATATCGCAAGTGCCCAGGTGAGGCGTGCCGAGTATGAGAAAAAATGCGCCGAAGACCCCTCTTTGCCCAAATTTGTGGACGTTCCGTATAAGGTCAATCCCGACATCGACACATTTTATATCCCTGAAGCGAAAAAAGGCGCGGCGGAGATGCGATTTGAGAAAAAGGGAACTAATTTCGGCATTTTGGTCTTGGTGGCGCTCATATCGGTCGTCTGCTTTGCGGTGCTGATAGTTTTGATACCCGAAATACTCAAGCTTTTGGACGATCTTTTGGGTCTTTGGAAATAACAATAACTTAATACGGAGAGCAGTTTATGATAAATACAAGAACTGCCGATGAGCTTCGTCCGAAAAATTTTGACGATATAGTCGGACAGGAGCATCTGTTCGGCAAAAACGGTGTTATAAGAAAAATGATAGGCGCGGGAAGGATCACGAATATGATCTTTTACGGCCCTCCCGGTACGGGAAAAACAACGGCGGCGGAAATAATAGCGAAGGAGTCCGATATGGTCTTCCACAAGCTGAACGCAACCTCCGCGACGCTTACCGACGTAAAGAATATTTTGAGTACTACGAATTCGCTCTTCTGTACGGGCGGAATATTGCTGTACCTCGACGAGATACAGTATTTCAACAAAAAGCAACAGCAGTCCTTACTAGAATACATAGAGGATGGCAGAGTTACGCTTATCGCCTCAACGACCGAAAATCCCCATTTTTACGTTTATAACGCGATAATCTCGCGTTCATCGCTCTTTGAATTCAAGCCCGTAGCTCCGCACGATTGCGCGCGAGCTCTCAGAAGGGGACTTGATTATCTCAACAGAGAAAACGGAACAGAGAAGACGGCTGACGAAGAAACTCTTTTGTATATCGCCAAAAACACGGGCGGAGACGTAAGACGCTCTATCGTTTTGCTTGAAAACGCTTATTTTGCGGCGGACGACGTCTTGAGCGTCGATATAGTTGATGGCTTTAACGTCAGAGTGGGAAATTTTGATGACGATACCCATTTTGACCTGCTTTCCTGTCTTCAAAAGTCGATACGCGGCTCAGATCCCGATGCGGCGGCGTTTTACGTCGCGAAGCTGCTCTCTTTAGGGGAGCTTATTTCGGTATGCCGCAGATTGCAGGTGATAGCGAGCGAGGACGTGGGCGCAGCATATCCTATGGCGGCGGTCATAGTGCGCGCTTGCTGCGAGTCGGCAAAGGAGCTCGGTATGCCCGAGGCAAGAATACCTCTTGCAAACGCGGCAATTACACTGGCAACCGCTCCAAAATCAAACTCTGTCTATAACGCTGTAAACGCTGCTATGGCAGACGTTGAAAAGGGGCTTGGAAGGGAAGTGCCCCCCCATTTGCAGAGTCCGCTTTTCAAGGGATATAAATATCCCCACGATTACCCCAATCATTACGTAGAACAGCAGTATCTGCCGAACGATCTGAGAGGTAAGAAATATTACGTTTACGGCGAAAACAAGATGGAAGAAGCGGCAAAGGCATACGCTGAAAAGATAAAAGGGAAAAAAGTATGAAGAAATTAAAAGAACTTATTTTAAAAAACAAGCAAATAATTCTATATCTGTTTTTTGGCTTTGTAACGACTGTCATTTCGCTCGCAATATGGTTTTTGACGCTTAAGATAGGAGTTAATTTTATCAACGACGGAAACGGACAGCCTAATGAGCTTCTTGACGTTATAGGAAGTACGACTCAGTGGATATCGGGCGTTGTAGTTGCCTTTTTCACGAATAAATGGTGGGTGTTTACCGAAGCGGAGAAGGGAACTCAAGCAGGACTTAAGCAATTTGGCGTGTTTGCGGGCTCGAGAGTCGGCACATACTTTTTAGAGGTGGTTATAAATCTTCTGATAATCAAGCTGTTTGATGTATGCGGATACGTTGCCGTAACGCTTATGCTGTTTAAGTTTGGAATAGAGCTTACGTCGAGATTCTGGGCGAAGATGATATCCTCGGTAGTTGTGGTAATATCCAACTATTACATAAGCAAGCTGCTTGTTTTCAAGGAGAAGAAAGCGGATAAATAACAGGTGTACCCGATTTTTGTCTTGGATAGTTGAAAAATACGAAGATAATCTTTAATAAAAAACAAAAAAGATATTGACAAACGAGAAAAAATCGGGTATAATACTTGGGTAAGCTCATTTAGACGGCGGCTTACAGAGTATATGGAGAAGTACTCAAGAGGCCGAAGAGGCGCCCCTGCTAAGGGTGTAGGCCGGTAATACCGGCGCGAGAGTTCAAATCTCTCCTTCTCCGCCAAAAAACGACAGGTTGCGACCTGTCGTTTTTTTATCCAAGTCGCAGACTTGGTATATCATCACTGCACGAAGTGTGGTGTATATCATCAGCTCCTGTGGAGCTGGATATCATCACGCCCCAGCGTGTATCTTCTGCGACTTGATGATATACAAAACTCCGTTTTGGTGATATACAATGCTTTGCATTGATGATATACACGCCTTCGGCGTGATGAGGATGCGGAAAAGCAGAAAGCTCTTGAATCAACTGTTGAAATATGGTATAATACGCTTAAAGAGGTGATACTATGCCAAAAAACTATTTACTTGTTTATTCCGAGCAACTCGCAACAGAAATAGAGTTGCTTTGCCAAAATATAAAAGCTCCATCAAATACGCTTTTTCAAATCCGTAAAAGCTCAAGTAGCGTTTACGCTAATATCAGAGAAGCAAATTATGGACAGAGCAAAGCGGATATGCTTTGAAAATTTGAAATTGCACTCAAAGAATGTAGCGAAACGGAAGGTTGGTTGCAGTTACTGTTCAATACTAAAGCAATAACCGAAGAAGCTTTCAAAGTCTATCGCAATCTTTGCGGACGAATTAGAAGAATGCTAATTTCAAGTTGTAAAACCTTAAAGG
>JAZSBF010000075.1:0-5377 GCA_045602205.1 Eubacteriales bacterium | reverse complement strand
CGACTATGTTTCAAGCTGTACCGCGGGCGCGGCTGTCCAAAAAACAATTTAATATGCGGGTGTCCTCGTGCTACGCACGAGTAAAGAATGTTTCACGTTCTTTAGGCAACGCCACACCTCGCTCATTTCATTCGCGGGTGGCGCACGAACGCAGTTCGTGGCGTGGAGCGCAGCGGAACAGGAATTGGCAGCTTCGAGAAGGAGCGCACCCTGCGGGTGATGAAGCGAGTTTGAGAAGGCGCAGAAACAAGGAGAAATTCGAGCTTGTGCGAGAAAGGCGACTATGTTTCAAGCTGTACCGCGGGCGCGGCTGTCCAAAAAACAATTTAATATGCGGGTGTCTTCGTGCTACGCACGAGTAAAGAATGTTTCACGTTCTTTAGGCAACGCCACACCTCGCTCATTTCTTCGCGGGTGTGGCGGAATTGGCAGACGCGCAAGATTTAGGATCTTGTGTTAATTCGTGCAGGTTCAAGTCCTGTCACCCGCACCAAATAAAAAAGGGGAGCGACGCTTCCCTTTTTTGTTTGGTCTGGGTAATTGGCTCACAGAAACTGCCCATGCCTATGGCGTGGAGCAGGCAAGTTTTCCGATTTGCAAAGCAAACGACGGAGTTCAGCCGTCGAGGGAAACTTGGCACGGAGCGAAGCGTAGTAGTAAGTCCTGTCACCCGCACCATAAAAATACTCAGGCTTTGTTAAAAGCCTGAGTATTTTTATCTAAATCGCTTATTACGGACGGAACGAAATCAGTTCATCATATTCGGCGGCAAAGGCAAGCCCGTTCCGTTTATAAGCGGGTCGAAAAAGGATTCGAGGTCTACGTTAAGAACCGCTTTTTCTATATGAATAATTCTGAGCGCGGCGAAATTATAGGTAGAAATAGGGCGGTCGAGCGCGTCGTCGGAGTGGGCGCACACAAGTATATCGTTATCGGTAAAGCCGCTTATTATAAGCGAATGATAAAACTCCCCCGCGTCATTCTGAAGCTGTATCACATCACCAAGCGCGATATCTGTTACCGCCACCGCGTCAACGCCTCTCGGTCCTGTGCCGCCGTTTGCCTCAATGAATTGCGGTGCTCCCACAAGAAAATTAAAAAGCTCGTCGACTCCTGCCCACGCAGGCGCCCTGTCCTCCGAGGATATGTAATACCAACCAAACGTCGGCGTATAATTCATCACGCCCGTGCCCGCAAAAATGCACTGCGACACAAAGCTCGTGCAGTCTCCGCCGCGACCCGTAAAGTCAATAAAGAGGGGATTTCTTGTGAGCGCCCATTTGCGCGCGTATTCGACCGCTCTCTCTCGGTTGTAAGGGATATCTATAAGCATAAGCTCCTCCAAAATAAAATTATCTATCAATCATTGTATGCAAAACCTATTGCTATGCTTCACTGAATGTGGTAAAATATATCTATAAAATCTCGGAGGTAGTTATGGTAAAGGTCTTTCACACGGGGGATATTCATCTCGACAGCGCGTTTCACAAGCTCGGATACGATGAGCGAATAGCGGCAAGACAGCATCAGAGGGATATTTTTAAAAAAATGATAAAATATGTCGCTGATAACGATTTTGATGTTTTGCTCATAAGCGGAGATCTTTTTGATGGGAGAAACATAAGCCCCGAGACCGAGGAATGTGTAAAAAAGGGTTTTGAGTCGCTAGAGTGCAGAGTTTTTATCTCTCCGGGAAACCACGACCCGTATGCTCTTACTCCGCCCTATTGTCGCGGAACGCTTCCCGACAACGTTTGCGTGTTCAATTCCTCGGAGATACAGGTACAGCAAATTGACGAGCTTGGTATTCAGGTCTGCGGCTACGCCTTTATGACGTCAAACATATACGCAAATGACCCGCTTTGCGATTTTTCTCTCCCGTCCTTCGAGGGTGCGAGTATTTTGTGCGCGCACGGGGAGTTGAATGTTCCGAACTCAAGGTTTGCGCCGATATCCGACAAGGCTATCGCCGAGTGTGGATTTACTTACGCGGCGCTCGGTCACGTTCACACCGCCGAAATATCGAAGGTGGGCGAGACTACTATCGCTTACTGCGGAGTTCTTGAGGGCAGGGCGTTTGACGAGCTTGGCGATTGCGGAGGCATAGAGGTGCTTATCGACGGCAAAGAGGTCGTATCCGCAAAGAAGGTGCTTTTCGGCGAGAAAAAATTTGTCCGCGACACGATAGATATAAGCGAGTGCCAAGAGGCGTCAGCCCTTGCGGGATATCTTGAAAATATTCTCATAAGCCGAGGATATGACGAAAACACAGCTATCCGCCTGACACTTGAGGGCGAGATAGACCTTGGATATATATTTGACAAAAATGCGCTCGAGCCGATGCTCTCTGAAAAATTTATGCTTGTCGAGATATTTGACCGCACGTGTCCAAGAATGGACACGAGGGCGCTCGAGAGCGATTACACCCTCAGAGGAGAGGTTTACAGAGTGCTTCGCGATGAGATAAACAGTGCGGACACAGAGCAGAGGCGCAAGGCGCTTGAGGCTCTCAAGGCGGCGCTCTTTGCGATAGAGGGAAGAAGTATCAGATAAGGTGGAAAAATATGAAGATAATTTCAGCCAATATAACCGAATTCGGAGGACTTAAAAATCAAAGATTTGATTTTTCGGAGTCGTTGAATATAATAAGGGGAGACAACGAATCGGGCAAAAGCACGCTTCTGCTTTTCATAAGCTATATGCTTTACGGACTTTCGCGCTCAAGCAAAAAGAGCTCTCCCGACGCATATGACAAAGCCCGCTCGCTCAGTTGGTCGTCCTCGCGCGCCGCGGGAAGCATCGAGATAGAGCATGACGGAAAAAGATATCGCATAGAACGCGAAAACGTAAGGCGTACGGCAAGCTCCGAGGCGGTGATGACCGACGTAGACACGGGTGCGAGAGTACATATTGGAGAAGAGCCGGGAGAGGTCCTTCTCGGTGTCTCGAAGGAGACCTTTGAGAGCTGTTTGTGGTGCGCGCAGGCAAGGACGGCAAGCATAAGCGGAGAGAAGCTTATTGAAACGCTGTCAAATCTCTCGCTTACCGCTGACGAGAGCGTCAACGGAGAGGCAGTGCTCGCGGTTATCAGGGAGGCGAGAAAGCAATACAGATACGAGAGGGGCAACGGCGGACTCATCTTTGAAAACGAGCAAAGAATGGCGGATGCGGCAAGACGCGAGAGCGAGATAGGCACAGCGCTCAGCGGCAGCCTTGCCGACAGAAAGCGATACGACGAGCTCCTTTTGGAGAAGGAGGCGGCGGATAAGCGCCTCGCGCTTGCGGAAAATACTAAGGAATCGGTGAATGCCATCAAGATACTTGGGCGCTTTGAGTCGCTCAGACGTCTGAGGCAGGATATAGAAAACGAAAGGAAGCGGCTTGAAGCCTTTGAGATGAGCTCAGGCTTTGCCGACACAAGACCCACCGCCGATGAGCAAGCCGCGCTCAGCGTTGCGCTTCGGACGGTCATCGCGAGAAAGATAGAATATAATAGCGCGACCGAGGCGGCAAATCGAGAGCCGAGTGCGAATATTAAATTTGCAACTGTCGCGCGGGAAATTTGCGGAGGGAATGAGGCGGAATTTTGCCTCGGAGTCGAAAAGAAGCTCGCGGCGGCTTCTAAAATAAGAATTTTGGGAGTTGTGTGCGGAGCGATAGCTATCGGCTCTGCCATAGGCGGAGCGCTTATGCTCCCAAAGCTTTTACTTGCGGCAATTCTTTTTGTCGCGTTTGGTATCTTTGCCGCGCTTTCCGCTATCACGCTTAACTTCTCGGCAAAGAAGAGCAAGGCTGTGGTATCGCTGCTTAAGGAGATGGGGGCTGACGTAAAGGATTACAGAAGCTACGTCGCGTACTGCTTCGAGGAGCTTGAGAAATACACGCGCGAGATGGCGCAGATAGAGGAGCTCAGAGGAAAGAAGAATGAGGCGAGAGCAAATCTTGATTTTGCCTTGAACGAGGCTGAGGCAAAGCTTGGCGAGTACGGCAGAGGGGGAGACACTCCCTGTGTTGAGCGTCTTGAGAGTCTGATATCCGATGTCGCCGCTTACCTCAAAGCGAAAAAGGCGATAGTTGACAAGATAGCGATAAGTGAAAAATTTGCCGAAAGAGACGAGGGAATACTTGCGTCTTATGATGAGCAGAGCATCAGGGACTCGCTGCCCGAGGGCGCTGATACTAAAATCGATATCGACGAATATACGGCAATACAGGAGTGTCGCGCGGCGGCAGAGGAGTGTAGGCGTATTGATGACGAGCTTGTTGAGCTTAAGATAAAGATAAGGTCAACGGGAGTCGACCCCGAGGCAGAGGCGGATATAAAGCGAGAGCGAGAGCTTCTTGCTTTGACGAATGCCGAGCTTTGCGAGAGATACGAGATACTTGACAGAGCCTATAAGGCGGTCGAGGAGGCATACGACAATATGCGACGGAATTTTGCTCCGTCTGTGCGAGAGGGCGCGGGAAGATACATAAGCGAGATAAGCGACGCAAAATACGACAAGGTGTTTCTTTCTGAGGATTTTGACGTCAGCGTTGACGCCGAGGGTAAGGAAAGAAGCGCGGGGTGTCTTAGCCGAGGAACGTCGGACGCTGTTTATATCGCGCTAAGACTTTCGCTTATAGAGAATATTTTCGAGGGAAGTGTTCCGCTCTTTATGGACGAATCGCTGTCGGCTCTTGACGACACACGCGCATCCCGCGCGCTTACTCTCATTTCCGAATTTTCCAAAAAAGGAAATCAGGTCTTGCTTTTCAGCTGTCACGTAAGAGAGCGAGAGCTTTGCGATAAGCTCGGTATAGCGTATAATCCAATAGATATATAAAAAATGCCTGAGGAAAAGATAGTTAATGTAAAAAGGACGTGAGAACCTTTTTTTCGAAAAAGGTTCTCACACTCTCCAAAAAACTTTCTGAAAAATTTATATACTTAATTTTATAGTCTACTATTGCGCTCTCCTCGGACGGAGAGCGCATTTTATATAAGCAAAACCTCGCGTTCGGAGTAAAGTCTTACTGTTCGAGCGAGATTTTGCTTACCACTCCTCACTTGATGTTTGCATAGCAAACTCAACGCTTGCTTGCAAGCAGTCGTGCATTCCCGCCGTTTCGGCTCGCGCCACGGTGTCCCTATCGCTCACTACGAAACGATAAGATTTAAAATTTGGCAAAATTCAAAATAAAATGCAACTCGGCGGTAGGCTATGGTCCGCCGTGTTGCCACATTAGAAGGAAATATCCCATTTAGCAAAACAATATTTAGGAAGCAATAAACCTTTTTTAAAAGGTTTGGAGAGGGTTTAAGGGAGGACCTTTCCTTAAAAGGTCCTCCCTTAAAAATCTCCTAACAAAACTATCTTTTTATCGCGCTTAAAAG
>JAZSBF010000074.1:0-3215 GCA_045602205.1 Eubacteriales bacterium | reverse complement strand
CATAGGCTTCTGCCTTATGCTCGTAACAGACTTCCTTTTGGGATAAATAACATCAAACATACAAATCGGTCGCCGACTTCGTTTGAGGTCGGCGACCGTAATTTTTTAAACGCTGTGAATTCCAAGAGATGCGTCTGCCTCGGAATCAAGACCGTATTTTTTTGCCTTTCTTGACTCAAAGAATTTAAGCGCTACCTGCTCAAAGAGAGCGTATGAAAGAACGTCCTCGTCCTGCTCGATATACTGCGGTATCTTCGCTCTGAGCGTATCAAGCTCGGGCGGAAGCGCGTCTGCGGGACGGTATGTAATTCTCTCGGCGTCTCCGATTATCTTCTTCGCAAATTCATCGTCTATATCAACAGGTGTCTTTCCGTACTGTCCTTGAACAAGCCCCTTGAATTCCTTCGTTACCATCTTATATCTCTCGCCGCCGATAACGTTGAATACTGCCTGCGTTCCGACTATCTGAGAGGAAGGAGTTACAAGAGGCGGATATCCGGCATCCGCTCTTACTCTCGGCACTTCCTCGAGAACCTCGGTAAGTTTGTCGGATTTGCCTGCCTGCTTGAGCTGGGAAACAAGGTTAGAGAGCATTCCGCCGGGAACCTGATATATAAGCGCGTTAACGTCAACCTTGAGCATCTTGGGGTCAAGAAGTCCCGACACAAGATATTTTTCACGTATAGGCGTGAAATACTTTGTTATAACATCGAGCTTAGCCATATCGATACCCGTATCATACTGTGTACCGGCAAGAGTCGCCACGATTGCCTCTGTCGGAGGCTGTGAAGTTCCAAGTGCCATAGGAGATATTGCAGTGTCAACAATGTCAACGCCTGCCTCTATCGCCTTGATAATCGTCATAGAACCAAGTCCCGAGGTCGCATGAGTGTGGAGCTGTATCGGCACTTTTACGGTCTCCTTAAGAGCCTTAACAAGCTCGTATGCGTCGTAGGGCTTAAGCAGTCCCGCCATATCCTTTATACATATCGAGTCAGCGCCCATATCCTCAAGAGTCTTCGCATAGCTTGTAAAATACTCTGTATTATATACGGGACCCGTTGTATAGCTTATAGCCGCCTGAACGTGACCGTTCTCTTTCTTAGTGGCATTTATCGCGGTCTCAAGATTTCGCGCGTCGTTGAGCGCGTCGAATATTCTGAGTATATCTATTCCATTCTCGATAGACTTGCGTACGAAATATTCAACAACGTCGTCCGAGTAGTGACGGTAACCGAGAATATTCTGTCCTCTGAAAAGCATCTGAAGCTTTGTATTCTTGACCTCAGCGCGTATTCTGCGTAGTCTTTCCCAAGGGTCTTCGTCAAGAAAACGCAAGCAAGAGTCAAACGTTGCTCCGCCCCAAGCCTCAAGAGAATGATATCCTATCTCGTCAAGAGTTTTAAGTATCGGAAGCATCTCTTCCGTTGTCATTCTCGTCGCGACAAGCGATTGATGCGAGTCGCGCAGAACTGTTTCTGTTATTTTTACCTTTGCCATCTTATAATCCTCCGTTTATTCAGGCGAGCATAGCCAGGAATACTCCCGCCGCCACCGCCGAACCGATAACACCCGCAACGTTAGGGCCCATTGCGTGCATAAGCAGGAAGTTCGAGGGGTCCTCTTTCTGTCCCACCGTTTGTGAAACTCTTGCCGCCATAGGAACGGCAGATACTCCCGCAGAACCGATAAGCGGATTTATCTTTCCACCCGTCAGCCAGTTCATTATCTTTGCGGTAAGAAGTCCTCCGACTGTGGAGATGCAGAATGCGACCAATCCAAGACATATAATAAGTAGAGTCTCGAAGCGCAAGAAATTATCTGCGCTTGCCGTTGCGCCGACCGTGATTCCAAGGAATATCGTAACGATATTCATAAGCTCGTTCTGCGCTGTCTTTGAAAGTCTGTCGGTAACTCCGCAAACGTTAAGGAGGTTACCGAACATAAGGCAACCGACAAGCGGAACGGCATCCTTGATTATAAGTCCGACAACGAAGGTAACTACTATCGGAAAGAGTATCTTCTCTGTCTTGGAGACCTGACGGAGCGTAGTCATTTTTATCTGACGCTCCTTCTTAGTCGTAAGCATCTTCATAAACGGGGGCTGTATCATAGGGATAAGCGCCATATAGCTATACGCCGCGATAGCGATAGCTCCGAGGAGCGCGGGGGCAAGTGTTTTAGTTACAAGTATCGCCGTAGGTCCGTCAGCACCGCCGATGATACCGATAGAGGCTGCCTCATTGGGAGTAAACACACCCGAGAGAAGCGCGCCCGAAAAAGCCACAAAAACACCAAGCTGAGCGCCTGCTCCTATAAGCAAGCTTTTTGGATTGGATATAAGCGGTGAGAAATCGGTCATAGCACCTATACCAATAAATATAAGACAAGGATATATTCCAAGCTTAACTCCGAGATAAAGGAGATCAAGAAGTCCGCCGTGATGAAGCACTTCGCCGTAATTTACAGACGTAAGGCTTTCCATAAGATATTCATAAACATCCGTCGCAAGGTGAGCGTCTCCAAGATTTTCGATAACTGCAGTATCAAGGATATTGTATCCTTCCATAACTCCGCCTATCTCAAATTTTTCGATTGCCTCTGCTATCGGCAATCCTAACTCCTTCAAATTAAGGAGCTCTGCCCCCGTAAATCTTCCGTCCTTAAAAGCCGCGTCAAGCGCCTCGATGACAGATTCGTCGGGGATAAAAAGGTCTAAGTGAAACATTCCCGCGCCGGGAAGGTTTGTCAAAAGCATACCGATAGCGATCGGAAGAAGGAGTAGCGGCTCAAACTTCTTCACAAGAGCAAAATATATGAGAACGAAGGATACTAAAAACATTGTCAGTGTTTTCAGCCACCCCAGCCCATCTTGCCTTATCAGCTCGGCAATGCCTGTTGTATTCAAAAAGTTTATTAAGCTTTCAAGCATTTCCGCACTGTTTCCTTTCAATAAAATTTTTCTTTATCAAAGGAAATCAGTTAAGAGTAACGAGAACCGTATCTGTTTCAACGGTTGCGCCCTGCGATACCTCAACGCTCGCAACTACCGCGTCTGCGGGAGCACAAATATCGTTTTCCATCTTCATCGCCTCAAGAACGATAAGGACGTCACCCTTCTTTACCGAGTCTCCGACCTTTACGTTGACCTTCATTATGTTGCCGGGCATAGGAGCTTTTACAACTATGCCTCCGCCTGCTACACTCGCTTTGGG
>JAZSBF010000073.1:0-5495 GCA_045602205.1 Eubacteriales bacterium | reverse complement strand
ACACAAACTATCTTCCTGCCTCTTTGGTTACTTTCTGGAAACACAGAAAGTGACAAAAAAAAAACCGTATATAAACTTTCTGAATATCTATCACGGGTGTCGTGGCGCCAACTCCTACCGTCTATTACAATTGCTCTTTGAATACTTTCTGCCAAGGGAGAAAGTAAAAACGGGACTGTTTGTGCAAACAGCCCCGTTGTTTTTTATTCAGCAAATCCTGTTTCGATAAGCTGTGAAAGACCGCTTATCGCGGTATCCTCGTCCTGACCGTCTGCGATAATCGTAATGGTCATTCCTTTAGCTATACCAAGTGACAGGACGCCAAGCAAGCTCTTTGCGTTGACCTTGCGCTCGTCCTTCTCTACCCAAATAAGAGACTTATAACTATTTGCCTTCTGGATGAAAAAGGTAGCGGGTCTTGCATGCAAGCCTATACTATTAGTTATCGTTATATCTTTCTTTAACATATGTCGTGCTCCTGTTCTTCGGATTTATACTCCACAATTCAATTACAACTATTACATATAGTATATCAAAAAATCAATATAAAATCAAGAGTCAAGCTTTGGTCAAATTTTATAAATTTTTAAACAATTGAGAGCAAAAAATTCACAAATTCCACACAACTCAACAAATTAAGGGGAAAAATCCGATTTTTCAAAAGCTATCGCCTATTTTTCCGCGTAGGGCTCTATCGCCGTTATGGTTACAGTCAGCGTGACAAAGTCGGTGTATATCTCAACGCTCTGACCTGCCGAGATGTATTTCTTGCCGTCTATGCAGAAGCCTACGGAGCTGTCATAGCTTCCCTTGCAGAGCATTCTGCCTTTGGCGCTCACACGTGTGTCCTCGGGATAAAAGACCTCGCTCAGAGTTCCGTCTGCGCCTATAAAGTTCTTCGAGGCGGGTCTGACACTGAGCACATCGTTATTATTTTCAGATACGCTTATTATCTTACCCATAAGCTGTCCGTCGGCGCTAAAATAGACCTCATCATTGACGTTTATATAGCTTGGCGTTGTGTATCTTACGTCCTCTATCGAATAGGAAACCGCATATTGCTCGTCTGCCGAGCTGTTTTTCAAGAGGTCGATTATGCTGTATCTGAAATAGACTCCCGCCACAACTCCGATAAGGAGAATGACTATAAGCGCGTCTATGACGTTAAAGTGGGGACGCTCTCTCTTATCTTCTTTAGTTCTCTTTACTCTTTTATTTGCCATAAGAACACCCCCTTAGGACGCTGCCGAGAAGCCGACGCAGTATCCCTCACCCGTAAAGTCGGGAAAGCGAAGACTTAACTTCTCGCCCACGGCTATCCTACGCTCGTTTACGGCGTAGCCTTTAGTTTCAGTATATGTTGCGGTTGCCGACACCGTTATCAGAAGGTTGACCTTGTCATCATACTCAACGATAACTCCGTCCTCAAGCTCGAAATATACGTTATCCTCCACGGACTTAACACTTCCGATATTGTTTTTTGAAACGGCATCTATCACAGTGTCGTTCTCTTTTATCTTTTCAACGAAGTCACTGTCTACGCCGACAAGCTCGACGGTGTATTCGATAGCGCGTCTGTTATCTCCCCTGAGCTTTGATATAAGTGAGCGCGGAGACACGATATTTACAGCTACAAATACTATTGCTATTACAAACAGTATCAGCAAAACGTCAACAAAGTTAAAGCTTCGTCTGAGCTTTTTGCCGCCCCCGCTGTTTACCTTTCTTCTGTTACTCATTTTTTAAATCCACCTTTCCGTATATTCATATCAATATCAATGAATGCGCTGTCGGGAGACGAGGCATACCTTTCAGCCTGTCTCTCTCTTTCTCTGTCTCCAAAGCGTATATAGGCACATGAGAGCGCCATCGCGATCCAGAAGATAAAGAATATACGCAGATTGTAAAAGACGTAGTCAAATATTCCTATAACAAACGCCGCAAGGCAGGCGCAAAACGCCGCGGACGCCATAAGCTTTATTCCCCTGTCTCCCTTGCGCTTGAAGAACTCAAAATTCTTCTGCGAGAAGAAGAAGAGCATTGCGGCGAATATCAGAAATCCGAAGATACCCACGTCAAAGAGTATCTGCAGATAGAGGTTGTGGCTGTGTGCCGCCGCCTCGATACCCGCATAGGCGTATTGGGGATATATCTCGGCGTATGCAGAGCCGCCGTATCCCACGCCGCCAAGCAGATTGTCTGATATTGCCTTGAGCGTTCCGCGCCAGGTATAGACCCTGTAATAGCTTGACGAGTCGGCGAGATCTCCGATACTCATAAAGCGTCTTAGCACCGACTTGGGAAGCACGTACGCCGCCACAGGAAGAGATGCCGCAAGAAGCAGCAGCCACTTGAGCGTGTTTCTGTTGTTTATAAGCGCGAATATTATTGCCGTGACTATCATTGCCACCCACGCGCTTCGAGACCAGGTAAGCACGGCGCAGATCACTACCGCGAGTATAGACAGACGTCCAAGCCATCTTCCCCTGCCGTCCTTGGATCTCGCCGTTTTCGCAAGCAGGAACGGAAAGGCGATAGCGAGATACGCGCCGAGTATATTGGGGTTGTCGAAAAATACAGTAACACGGCCGTCTATATCCGAGAAATAGCTCGTATCGAGCCAATCCGAAACGGCTCGCCCCGTAATATACTGAGCTATACCGACGACGGCTGTTATGACTGCCGAGCCTGTGAGCGCCCCGACACATCTGTCAAGCCACTTCTGCGTTCTCAGCATATTGAGCGCGAGGAAATAGCCAAGCATAAGCACTGCCGAGAGGATAGCTGTCTCAAGCGAGCTTGCTCCGCCTGTGCTTATAGCGCCTCCCATAAGAAGGACGACAGCGAAGAGCGCGACCGCAAGGTCAAGCAACTCAAGCTTAAATACTCGCTTTCCTCTTATAAGCTTAATTATAAATCCGACAGCCGATACCGCAACGATAAGCGCGATGATGAGCGAGGGATATTTTGCGAGCGAGACAAACGGCATAGCAAAGACCGCCACGATAATTCCCACCTCGGGAGTGAGCAATATCGCCGCGCTCAGCACCAGCGCGCCGATGCACATGGGGAGATACAGCGGAGACAGGAAAAGACTGCCGAGTCCGAGTATCATTCCCAAGAAAATAGCTAAGCTTCCAAGCCTTGAATAATTCTTCGGCTCTATATCGAAGTCCTCTTCCTTAAGACCAAAGGCTTCTACGAAGATAAGCCTTGATATCCTTCCCTTACCGACGGCTCCGGAAAGGCTGTCCTTTGAGAGCATAAGCGGTATTGCCGCCGCTATCGCCGTGAGGTTGATATAAAGGTCGCTCTGAGCTGCGGGACTCAGCAACGGTACGAACTCTCTGAACAAAAATACCGCAGTTGAATAAAATCCGAAGCTTAAAAGTAGATTTCCGTAAAATTTGAGTGGGAGCGAGACGATTATTTTGAAAAGATCTCCCATTTTTCCGAGAAGAAAGCTTGATTCAAACGCCCGCGCAAACTTTTTGCGCGACCTCTGCGCCCAGTTTTCAAACTTGTCAAGTCCTCTGACGTACTTTGCCGCAAAACTGTTCTCAAAGCACTCCTGCTCTTTTGAATAAGCCGTAAATATTCTTCCAAAGAAGCCTTTTATAAGCTGATTATACAGCGAATTTATAAGCGTGTCAAACAGGTAAAGGAATATACTGAGAGAGAGCTTTCTGCGAAGTCCTCTGCGTCCGCTTGCCTTGTCGGCTTTTTTTCTTTCACGCTTTTCATTTTTCATTTCTTTTTTCAGCGCTTTTCGCTCACGTCGGCTGAGCCTTTGCTCCTCGGTCTGCGCCGACTCGTTTTCAGTCAACTCGGCACTCTCGTTTTCTGTTTCCCTGACCGAGAGCTCCTCTTGCACTTGCACATTCTCCTGCTCGGCACTCGCCTGCGCTATATCCTGCGAGTTCTCGTCGCCCAGGATATCTTTTCGCTTCTTAAACAAGTTCTCTCCCTCCTTTCACCGTATTTAAGTAGTTTTCAAATTTTGGATTTAATCCTTTTTGAGCAGATCAGGTCTGTTTTTCTCTGTCCTCGCCCTTGCCTGCTCCTCTCTCCAGCGGTCTATGTTGGCGTGGTTGCCCGATATAAGTACCTCGGGCACGGAAACGCCGTGAAACTCAAAAGGTCTTGTGTATTGCGGATATTCGAGCATACCGCTTGAAATGCTCTCCTTCTCGTGACACTCTGCGTCGGACAGCACTCCGTCACAAAGCCTTGCCACGCTGTCGGTAACAAGACACGCGGGGAACTCTCCGCCCGTGAGGACGAAATCTCCGATAGATATCTCCTCGTCAACTATCTCATCGATTATCCTCTGGTCAACGCCCTCGTAGTGACCGCAAAGGATTATAAGTTGGTCGTAGCCAGCAAGCTCCTCAGCTTTCTTCTGGTCGAACACCTTGCCCGCGGGGGACATATAGACGACTCGGCGTGAGGAGATTCCCTCGCTCTGCCCGAGTATCGCCTCATAGCAGGAATATATTGGGGGCGCCATCATAAGCATTCCCTTTCCGCCACCGTACGGAGTGTCGTCAACTCTGCGGTGCTTGTCCTCAGAATAGTCTCTGATATTGTGACATCTGACCTCGATAGCTCCGCTTTTTCTCGCCCTGCCGATAACGCTTTCTTGAAGTATTCCGTCAACGAAATCGGGAAAGAGCGTCATTATATCAAATCTCATATTACTCCCCGTCAAACATTCCCTCAATAGGTCTTATATATATCCCACTCTCAAGGTCTATTCTGTCGATAAACTCGTCGACTGCGGGTATCATTTTCTCGCCACTGTCGGTCTTTACAACGTAAATATCCGACGCGCCACGGTTGACGGTCTCAAGAAGCTCTCCGTAAACCCTTCCGCTGTCGGCGTCTATAACTGGAAGTCCGACGAGGTCGCTTATAAAGAATTCTCCGTCGGCGAGCTTGAAGTCCTCTCTTGCCGCGTAAAGCACGGTGTTCTTGAGCGCCATAGCCGCGTCCATATCCTTGACAGCGTCAAGCTGGACTATCACAAACTGCTTGAAAACAGACGCCTTGACTACCTTCATCTTCTTGTATTCTCCGTCCGTGAGCAGATAAAAACGCTTCAGCGCCGCCATATCCGCAGGGGAATTGCACCAGGACTCAAGCTTGAGCCCACCCTGAGTCCCGTGAGTGTTTATTATTTTTCCACATTCAATGTACTCGTTTTTTTTCATATATGCCCCTCATTAACTAAAAAATACATATACAGGGTATATTATACCACATTTCTCAAAATTTTTCAACTGTTTTTATGAGATTTGTTTGGGATTTCTTAAGGGAAACCTTTTGAGGAAGATAGTTGGTGTTTGGATTTTTTCACGAGAACCTTTTGAGGAAAGGTTCTCGCGCTCTCCAAACCTTTTTTTACTATTTGGTTTACCTAAATATAAAACTCAGATATTTGCACACTCCTCGGTCGGAGTATGCAATGGATATAAGCAAAATCTCGCGTTCGG
>JAZSBF010000072.1:0-5024 GCA_045602205.1 Eubacteriales bacterium | reverse complement strand
GCCTTGGCAGACGTTGATTTTTGCGAGGGGACTAACGTACTTATCGGAGAAAACGCCCAGGGAAAGACAAATCTGCTCGAAGCTATATACATGACTGCTCTTGGAAAGAGCTTCCGTCAGGGCACGGACAAGGACGTTATCAGATTTGGCGAGGAATACTGCTTTATAAAAAACAGCTATACGGACAGCATACGTGATATGGAAATATCAATGAGGGTGTTTTCTGATAAACGCGCTAAAAGAGTCGAGCAAAACAGGATCAAGGTCGCTCGTACCTCGGAGATGGTAGGCTGTTTTAAGGTAGTTTTGTTCTGTCCCGAGCATTTGTCGATCATAAAGGACGGCCCGTCAATGAGAAGAAATTTCCTTGACGTTGCAATATCTCAGATAAGACCGCTTTATATGAGATCCTTGCAAAAATACGCCACGATACTCAAGGAAAGATACGCCTTGATACGTGATGCAGAGGAAAACAGATCTTCGTTTGATGCAACGATCGATCTTTTCTCGGAGCAGCTGGCACATGAAGCGGCATTGATCACTCTTTACCGTGTAAAATATATTGAAAAGCTCAGAAAATATGTATCCCAGTGCTTTTTGGAAATGACAGGGGATAGAGAGCTACCCGAGATAGAATATATATCGTCCTGCAAGCTATCGGAAGCAGAATGCTTTGATATAGAGTGTTGCAAAAATGCCTACAGAGAGCTTTATTTAAGCCACCACGACCGTGAGATCTGCGCAGGATCGACTTTGTGGGGAATTCACAAGGACGATATGGAAATCAATTTAAACGGCAACAGAGCGCGAATTTTCGCCTCCCAGGGTCAGCAAAGGTCACTTTCACTTGCCTTGAAGCTTGCCGAGGGCGAGATAATCAAGGATGAATGCGGAGGAGACTATCCCGTGTTCCTGTTCGACGACGTTTTGTCCGAGCTTGACAGCGGCAGGCGCGAGTATCTCTTATCAAATCTTCACGGAAAGCAGGTAATATTGACCTGTTGCGAGAAAAACGATATAAAAGCCGACAAGCTCATAGGTGTCAATAACGGAATCTTTACTTGAGTGGGGAGAAGTTATGTATCTGCACGTAGGAAATAACAAAAATATACGCGAAAAGGATATAATCGGCATATTCGATATGGATATGTGTACGGTTTCATCCATAACGAAGAAATTTCTCTCCGATGCACAAAGAAACGATCTTGTAGTATCTGCAAAGGATGAGATACCTAAATCATTCGTTTTATACAAAGAAAACGGAAAATATATGATCTGCTTTTCGCAGATCTCAACCTCGGCTCTTTTAGGAAGAACCGAAAGCAATTTATAAGCAATTACAAATTTTTAAGCAAAGGAATAAAAAAATGTCTGAAGAAATCAAAAGATCCGAAGAGATGAAAGAAACACATTACGGTGAAAATGAAATACAGGTGCTTGAAGGACTTGAAGCTGTAAGAAAGAGACCCGGTATGTATATTGGTACCACCTCTATCCGCGGACTTCATCACCTCGTTTACGAGATAGTTGACAACTCTATCGACGAGGCTCTTGCCGGATATTGCGATCAGATAACTGTAACTCTCAACTACGATAACAGCGTAACGGTTGAGGATAACGGAAGAGGTATCCCTGCGGGTATTCATCCTAAGGAGGGTATCCCTACGCCTGAGGTAGTTTATACGATACTTCACGCAGGCGGAAAATTCGGTGGCGGCGGATATAAGATCGCGGGCGGTCTTCATGGCGTCGGTGCTTCTGTCGTTAACGCGCTTTCCTTGTGGGTAGAGCTCGACGATTGCTATGAGGGCAAGAGATATACCGAGAGGTTTGAGCGCGGCGTTGTAGCGAGAAAATTCGTCTGTGAGGGAGATTCTCCCGAGCGTCCTCACGGTGTAAGAGTAACGTTCAAGCCCGACCCTGATATTTTTGAGGAAACCGTATTTGATTACGATACTTTGCTTAACCGTATGAGAGAGCAAAGCTTCCTTAACGCAGGAATTAAGATAGTTCTTATTGACGACAGAGGAAATGAGCCTGTTGTCAGCGAGCTTCAGTTTGAGGGCGGTGTTTCAAGCTTCGTTGAATATCTCACAGAGACCAGACATAACGAGCCCGTGCATCCCGACGTCATCTATATGCGCGGAGAAAAGAATACCAGCGTTTGTGAGATAGCTCTTCAGTATAACGACGGATATAACGAATGTCTTATGACCTTCGCTAACAATATGAATACCATCGAGGGCGGTACTCACGAGACCGGTTTTAAGTCTGGTCTTACCCGTGTTCTTAATGATTATGGAAGAAAGATCGGGGTTCTTAAGGACAGCGATAAGAATCTTTCCGGTGAGGACGTAAGAGAGGGTCTTTGTGCTATAGTCAGCGTTAAGCTTGAGGATGCTCAGTTTGAAAGCCAGACTAAAGCAAAGCTTGGAAACTCGGATATCAGAACTCTCGTTGAAAATACCGTTTCGCAAAAGCTTTCGGATTATCTTGAAGAAAATCCAAATACAGGACGAGCTATTCTTGACAAGGCTCTTGCCGCTTCGCGTGCAAGAGAGGCTGCGAGAAAGGCAAGAGAGGCAACAAGACGTAAGGGGCTTTTTGAAGGCAGCACGCTTCCCGGAAAGCTTGCCGACTGTCAGGAAAAGGATGCTACTCTTACCGAGCTTTATCTGGTAGAGGGAGACTCTGCAGGAGGATCTGCAAAGCAGGGAAGAAACTCTAAATTTCAGGCGATCCTTCCTCTTCGCGGTAAGGTTCTTAACGTTGAAAAGACAAGACTTGATAAGGTTTACTCTAATCTGTCTCTTATCCCTATAATTCAGGCTCTCGGATGCGGTATCGGTGAAGAATTTGATATTGCAAAGCTCCGTTACGGTAAGATAATTATCATGGCCGATGCGGACGTTGACGGATCGCATATTAGAATTCTTCTTTTGACCTTCCTGTTCAGACACATGCGTCAGCTTATCGACGAGGGTCACGTTTATCTTGCTCAGCCTCCGCTTTACAAGGTTTACAAGAAGGGCGCAAAGCAGGGTAATGAAAAATACGCGTTCTCTGATGCCGAAAGAGATAAATATATCGCAGAGCTCGCAGGAGATAGTGGAAACACCTCAAACATCGAAGCAGACAGATACAAAGGTCTTGGTGAGATGGATGCAGAGCAGCTTTGGGAAACCACTATGGACCCCGCAAAGAGAACTATTCTTAAGGTCACGGTCGAGGACGCTATCGCTTGTGATGAAATGTTCTCGCTTCTGATGGGTGATAAGGTCGAGCCTAGACGTATCTTTATCGAGCAGAATGCTGCGTTGGCAGAAAATCTCGATATTTAATAAAGTTTTCAACAGTTTTAAATTTTTAGTTGTTTTTTATGTTGAAAAAATGTGAGGATCATTATTTAAACAAATTTTTCCACATATTTTATCAACGCGATAAAAAGTTTAGTAGTTTGGTAAGTTTTTCTTTATAAGTAAAGATAATACTGATATTTGTTCAGACGTTTACCTTACGAAAATAAATATTAATCTTAAAAGTTTTAAACAATAAAAAAGTTTTCCACATGGTGTTGAAAATGATGTTGAAAACTCTGTGAGAAAATTTGGAGAACGATTTGTTGATATGAAATTTTTTAAAAATAAATTTTTCATCATCGTTATGTCGTTGGCGCTATTCATTGTGATATTATCGGTGACGCTTTCTGCAATGGGGCAGACGGGTCCGATAAATAATACGCTTAACGTAATGGCAACTCCGTTCAGATACGTCGGTTTAAAGATCGGCGAGGCTTTCAACGGTTTTTCAAAATATTTTACTTCTATAGACGAGCTTGATAAAGAAAATCAAAGTCTTATCGAGGAGATAGAAAGACTTGAAGGCGAGCTTGCAGACTCTCAGGCAGTAAAAGAAGAAAATGAAAGATTACGCGAGTATATCGAATTTAAAAAAACTTATCCCGATCTTGCTTTGACTGAGGCGTTGATAATCAGCTCGGAGTCTGAGAACCACAGCACTATCTTTACTCTCAACAAGGGTCGTGAAGACGAAATAAAGGTTGGAATGCCCGTCGTTGTTTCAAGTGGAGTAGTAGGGTCTGTTTGTGAGGTTGGCTCTACGTGGTGCAAGGTGAGAGTTATTACCGAGGCTTCATCGTCTATCGGTGCTTACGTTTCCCGAAGCGGAGAGACAGGGTTGATAGAAGGAGATATATCACTTAAAGGTACGGGAGAGTGTATTTTGAATTATCTTCCTGCCGACGCTGATATTGAAGTCGGAGATCTGATCTATACAAGCGGGCTTGGAAGCGTTTATCCAAGGGGATTACTTATCGGAGAGGTCACAGAGATAAAAACCGATGAGTATCTTCGCACGAAGGTGGCAAAAGTCAAGTGCTCGGTGAATTTTGAATCTCTTACTTACGTTATGATAGTCACGGATTACGACATATACGTTGAAGAATGATCTTCGGATTCGGAGGTTATTAAATGGCGAGAATTAAAAGTAATAATAGCAGCGAAAGCTTTAAAACAAAAAGCATAGTTGTATATACTCTCGTTTTTTTGGTATTGATATTTTTTATGACAGTGCTTCAGACTACGTGTCTTTCACTGTTTGGAAGTACTCCCGCGCTGACGTTTTCGGTCGTTTGCGCTATCGGCTTTATTTTTGGAAGAAAAGCCGGAGCGATATCGGGTATTTATGCGGGCGCTCTTATGTGTATTCTCGGAGGAGCCGGTGCATCTCTTGCTCCGCTGCTTTATACGTTTTGCGGTTATTTATGCGGAGCTACGGTGGGTTGGTTTCTCTCCAAAAATCTTCCATCGTTTATTATCTACTCTGCTATCGCGGGAATTTTACTTGAAATATCTACGGTAATATATTACGGTCTGTTTTCTGAGAGCTTTTCGCTCGGACAGATCATAACAAAGGTACTTATACCCGAGTATTTTGCATTTTTAGTGTGTGCGATACCCGCATACGCGTTAACATTAGGAATTTATACGTTATTCAAAGGAAAG
>JAZSBF010000071.1:0-10710 GCA_045602205.1 Eubacteriales bacterium | reverse complement strand
ATATAATGTCTATAATCATATTATAAAAAGGGGACTTAACGATATGAATATAGTTATAGTCGGCACAGGAACTGTTGGCGCGTCTATCTGCGCTCAGCTTGTATCTGAGGCTCATAACATAACCCTGATAGATACGAGTTCAGCCGTATTGACAGAGATCTCCAACAAATACGACGTTTTTGGCATCGTGGGCAACGGAGCTGAAATATCTGTATTAAAAAAGGCAAACATTGAAAAGGCAGACCTCATTATAGCGGTAACTTCAAATGATGAAATAAACATCCTTTGCTGTGCCGCCGCGAAAAAGCTTGGAGTAGGTCATGCTATTGCACGAGTCAGAAATCCCGAATACGCCGAGCTTATGCACCTTATGAAGAACGAACTCAATATTTCGCTCACCATAAACCCCGAGCTTGCCGTAGCAAAGGAGATATATCGCACACTAAGATTCCCCGCGGCAACCAAGATAGACACGTTTTGCAAAGGACGCGTTGAGGTGGCTCAGTTTGCTGTCAGCGCAAACTCCCCTATATGCGGAATATCGCTCAACGACCTCAGAACAAAGCTTAATATCCGTTTTCTCGTCTGTGCCGTGCTTCGCAACGGAGAGGCGCACATCCCCACAGGATATTTCAGCATAGATGCGGGAGACGTTATTTGCGTAACTGCACCAGAGGATGAGATAACACGCTTTTTCAAGGCGGTAGGAGCTTATAAAAATCCCGTTAAAAATATCCTTATAGCAGGCGGAGGAAGAACTACATACTATCTCCACTCCCTTCTCAAGCGCACAAAAATAAAATCCACCGTCATAGAGAAGAACAAATCGCTTTGCCGAGATCTTGCTGAGGATTTCAAATGCACGGTCATCTGCAACGATCCCGCAAATCAAGAGGTGCTTCTTGAAGAAGGTCTTGAAAAGACAGACGCATTTCTCGCGCTTTCGGACGTAGACGAGGAAAACGCAATAGTTTCTATGTACGCGAAAACTCAGAATACCAACAAAATAATCACTATGATCCGCACGATATCTTATATCGATCTTTTCAAGGGTGTTGGACTTGACTCGATAGTGTCTCCGAAATCCTCTACCGCGTCCTATATCCTCCGCTTCGTTCGCTCGATGGAGAATGCGCGAGGCTCTGAGATAGAGGCACTTCACAGACTTATGGACGACAAGGTCGAGGCACTCGAATTTTCAATAAAGGACGGGATAGACGGTCTTACAGACAAACCGCTTAAGGAGCTCAAGCTTCTTTCGGGTGTCCTTATAGCCTGTATAGTGCATAAGGATACTGTCATAATCCCCTCGGGTAATGACGTTATTTCCAAGGGCGATACCGTCATAATAGTAACCACTAAAGGACAAATAAAAGGTATTGGAGAAATATTGAGATAATGAACTACCGTATGATTGGATATCTTCTTGGTATCATTCTTATGATAGAGGCGGCGCTTATGAGCTTGCCTCTCATTGTATCGTTATATTACGGTGAACCTTTGTTTCCGTTCATTATAACGATGATCATAATACTTGTGATCTCTTTACCGCTCGCGATATTCAAGCCTAAGGATACGCGTATATACGCCAAAGAAGGCTTTATAACAGTTGCCGCAGGATGGATACTCCTCTCGGTATTCGGAGCATTGCCCTTTATTATCGGGAACTCTATCCCAAATTATATTGACGCTCTCTTTGAAACGATATCGGGCTTTACCACTACGGGTGCTTCTATTCTTTCCGAGATAGAGTCTTTACCAAAGGGCATACTTTTTTGGAGAAGCTTTACTCACTGGATAGGCGGAATGGGAGTGCTTGTATTTATTCTCGCTATTCTTCCATCCGCAGGCGGACAAACGATGCATCTTATGCGCGCCGAAGTCCCGGGACCTACCAAGGGCAAGCTTGTCCCCAAGATGAAGCAGACAGCTCTCATTCTCTACGGAATATATATAGTGCTCACCGTTATCCAAATAATCGCCCTTCTGTGTTGCGGTCTTTCCTTCTATGATGCCGCAGTAAACAGCTTTGCGACAGCGGGCACAGGCGGATTCTCTGTTCTGAACGATTCTATTGCAGGATATAACAATACTGCGGCAGAGTGGGTGATTGCTGTGTTTATGCTTCTTTTCGGCATAAATTTCAACATTTACTTCTTCATCTTGATAGGCAAGATCGGAGATATTTTAAGGAGCGATGAACTTCGTACATATCTTATTATTGCGTTCGCGTCGACAGCCGTTGTAGCGGTAAATATCGCTCATAGCTACGAAAAACTTGGGCACTGCTTGCGAGACGCCTTCTTTCAGACAATTACGATAATGACGACGACAGGCTTTGCGACGACGGATTTTGATCTGTGGCCCGAGCTTTCAAAAACTATCCTTGTCATACTTATGATCGTAGGCGCTTGTGCGGGATCTACCGCCGGAGGACTGAAGGTATCCCGTGTTCTCATAATTATCAAGGGCATTTCAAGAGAGCTCAAACGCATACTCCGTCCTCGTTCTGTAAACGTTGTACGAATCGACGGAGAGGTCGTCCCCGATGGAACGGTAAATTCTGCGGCGAGTTATCTTACTCTTTATTTTTCTTTGATACTTGCATCTATGCTCACAATATCGATTGACGGATTTGACCTCGAATCAAATATAACCGCTGTTTTAGCTTGTATAAACAACATCGGTCCGGGCCTTGGCGCTGTCGGACCAACGGGCAACTATGGCGGATACTCGTTTTTCTCAAAAATCATTCTCTCCTTCGATATGCTACTGGGCAGACTTGAAATAATGCCTATGATAATACTCTTTTCTCCAACAACTTGGAAAAAGAGATAATTCCGAAAAGCAGTTATAACCACCGGCTTCATTAGCAGGTGGTTTTCAGAAACCAACAAAGTCGGCAGTTCAATGAACTGCCGACTTTGTTATTTATTTACTGTAAATATCCTCTTTCAAATTCTGTTTTTTTCTTAATCTAACCAAAATAGCTTTCAGCATCGGTGTATTATATCTGAGAGCGAGAGTTGGCAAAATATTGAGAAACAAATTTACGATCGCAACAGGAAGCGCAATTGTAAATGCGCAAGATTCAGCTATTGTAATCATTGCCAGAAATCCCACAGGATACGAAAGTCTGTGTGTAAGCACACCCTTGTTGCATTCTACGATAAATTTTTCAATGTACGCGGGATTATCGGGCTCTCTCAGAATTTTTTTACTGAATCCGCCAAGATGTCCGAGCTCCCACACCTTATCCTTCCAATCTCTTACCTTCAGCTTTTTATAAAGCTGTCGCTCTTTTTGAGAGACTCGATAAAGAGGATTATCGACTCCGAACCAGCTATCAGGCATTTTGTTTATAATTATCGCTATCAGACCGTCAAAAGCGAATTGAAGCGCCGTACACCAAATGACCGCTATTACAACGTAATACCACGAAGCTGTTTCAAAGATTATATTAAACACAGAAATAACGAACATTGAAATACCGATAATCGAAAGATAGAGCTTCATACTTCACCATACACGAGGGGCTTTTGATAAAATTCCTCGTACACCCTTACCCATGCTTCGTAGTTTTCTTTTTTCATAGCTTCCTTGGCTAAGGAGCTTGAAAGCGATTCATCGGGATATATTGCAGGCAGAATATTTATCGTATATTCCTGCACCAAAAATCCATCACCGTCAAGAATGTCGCTGTCTTTCATTGTAATAAATATAGGCACTATCGGCGTTTTATTTCTCACAGCCAACGCAAACCCTCCGTCCTGTATAGGCCTTGGCTTGCGGTAATTCCACCACATACTCTGTTCGGGATAAATAAGAATCGTTTCGCCTCGACTAAGCAACTCCTTTACGGCGCGTAAAAATTTTTTCATCGTTGAAGTTTGGCTTGAAAGCGGAAGCGTATTACAATGACGCATAAAAAGCCCGAAAGGCTTAGGGGGATTTGTATAATTCCCCTCACGAATGATTTTATAAAGCATTTTACCGTCCATATGATCGCGAAGCGCCACCCACACCGCGTAATTATCACATACGCTGAAGTGATTACAGGTAACTATCTTTCCGCCCTTCACGGCGGTAAAATTCTCAATTCCCCTCACCTCTTTAATAATAAGCTGACGCTTGTCGATCATTTTGTCATAAAAGCGCGAGCCCGCGAAGTTTGCGATTTTATTCTTTATCTTACTTGAGAGCTTCACATTAAGATAATCGACATCCTCGGGCATAAGAGGATAGGTCTCGGGATCCTCCTCTATATCGACGTGCCAAAGCTCTTTTTTCTCAAGCTCGGAAATTTTTTCAAGTAATTTCAATTTTTGAGCTGATCTTTCCATATCTAAACCCCAATCTTTGAGACTTGTGCAATTTCTTTAAAAAAGTGTATTCGGACTCTACGATACGCTTCGCGTGTTCCAAAATTTCCACTGCGGCAGCCTCTTTCTTTGCTCGCTCCTCGTCGCCAAACGACGCCTTTCTTTGCAATATCAAATCGTAAAAAGGAGATCTTTCGGCATAATGCCAGAAATATTCTACGTCGATCACGTCATCATATTGCCACGGTTTTTTGTAAAGCGCGTAATGAACAATGTTCTTCTTTCCCTCGCACGGATAACCTATCGGCTCTTTGTTCCAGCCGCTTGGCAAAACGTATATTTTATCTCGACATAAATAATTCAGATATGCCTGATCGGGATCGAGAAGATCGAAATCATATTTCGTTATCAAATGAACAAATTGTTCTTCAATATTCTCTCTTCTGAACTCCTCAAGATTCATAACCAAAACGCCCGAATTTACGTAGCTATCGGGATCTACACCAAGTGCTTTTTCGGCATAATCCCTAAACTCGCTTGTGGTTCTGACATACTCCTCGGGAGCGGCAGCTATGATATTTTTGCCAATATCGATGTGATACAGATCCGATATATCGCCCGTCACAACGAGGTCGCAATCAAGATAAATGATCTTATCGTACTGCGGGAAAATAGATGCTATAAAAAGTCTGTAATAAGCAGCCGCCGAGAAATGATACACGTGTTTGAATTGGGAGCTTATATTTTCCACCTCCTCGGAAATATCGACAAAATCAATAGAAAAGCTCGGGCGCTCGTTTTGCTTGATCTTGGCAATATTCTCCTCCCTGAGTCCCGTATTCAAAATCATAATCCTATATTTATACATCTTAGACGCGTTTTCTATCAAAGAAGCAACAGCGATGTCAAGATAAGGTGCGTAATTATCATCTGTTGAAAAAATTATCGGAATTTCCTTCAATCGTGTGTGTGCTCCGTAATTCAAAATAATAATACCTCCAAAATCATTAGCGTATGTTTTCTTAATCGCTCAATGTAGTTATTGATACTATATTATCACATTTTTAATACGAAGTCAAGTGAAAATATACAAAAAGTTCAAAATTTAAAGCAACCGGATACTATAAAAATCGGATACGTCACTCTGGATTTTTTCAAGTTCTTTAGGGGAACGCGAGAGGGACTTTCTTTCGAGAAAGTCCCCTCGCATTATTTGTAATTTTATCAAAACTTAAGGAAGCCGCCGAAGGTGATGCCAAATGCCTCGAATATTGCGAATATAAGTATCACAAGAAGAAGGATCGGAGCGACGTATATCATCACCTTAAACAACTTTGCCAGCTTGAACTCGCCCGTCAAAGAAACCTCGTCAATGATAGCCTTGGGCTTCATAACATAGCATACGACAAGACAGGTCAGAATTGCCACGATAGGCATAATAACGCTGTTCGTTGCAAAATCGAAGAATGTGAGAATATCCATACCCAAAGGTGTAACTCCCGACCATACGCCAAATCCAAGCGCCGAAGGAACACCTATAATAAATGAGCTGACAAGAACTATAAAGCAGGTCTTCTTTCTCTCAATATGGAATTTGTCCTGAATTATAGATACCACCGTTTCCATAAGCGAGATCGATGATGTGAGAGCCGCAAACATAACGAGAACAAAGAATACCGCGCCTAATATGTTACCTGCCACAGGTCCCATATCATTGAAGACCTTGGGAAGTGTGACGAACATAAGTCCCGGGCCCTTATTAAGTCCCTCTATACCCGAATAGCTGACTACCGAAGGAACTACCATAAGTCCCGCAAGGAATGCGACACCCATATCAAAAAACTCGATCTGGTGAGCGGAGGACCCAAGATTTACATCCTTTTTCATATATGAGCCGTAGGTTATCATAATACCCATCGCCAGCGACATTGAGTAAAAGAGCTGTCCCATCGCCGCGACGACAGTCATAATACTGAAGTTTGCAAAGTCTGGCTTGATATAATAAAGAATACCTTTCCATTCGCCCCTTGCGATATTAGAAATGCAAACGAATGTCGCAATACCCACAGAAAGCACTACGAGGACGGGCATCAGTATCTTGCTGACCTTCTCTACTCCCTTTTCAACTCCGAAGAAAACGATGATCGCCGTTGCTCCCATAAATATAGCGAAGAAAAGAAGCGCTTGCCACGTATTGCCGATAAATCCCTCAAAATATCCGTCAGCCGCTGCCGCACTTGAGTTTCCCGTGGTAAATACCGTAAAGTATTTGATGACCCAGCCGCCGATGACCGAATAATACGGCAGTATCAGCGCGGGAACAATGGCAATAAGATATCCGATAAAGGAATATTTTTTGTTTATTGTCTGAAATGCGCCTATTGCCGAAAGTCCTGTTTTTCTGCCTAATGCTATTTCGGCTACCATCAACGAAAAGCCAAAGGTTACCGAAAGTATAAAATATACGAGCAAGAACACTCCGCCGCCGTGCTGAGCGACAAGATAAGGAAATCGCCAAAGATTTCCAAGGCCTACCGCGCTTCCCGCGGCAGCTAGAACAAATCCGAGCTTACCCGTAAAGCTGCTTCTGTTTTTTTCCATGATGTCTCCTAACGTTCAAAATTTATTCTACATAACTGAATCATTATCTCATATTTTGATAAAAAAATCAAGCCTTTTAGATAAAAAAGCAGATTTGCTCGAATTTTGGGGCGGCATTTGCAAAAAATTTGGACACATCACCGTGCAAAAACACGCAAATGATGTGTCCAACTTTTTATTTAGTTAGCAGTGCTTTCTTTTTTCTTACTTTTTCTTTCGCGAAAGAAAAAGTAAGTCCGATTTTTATAATAATTTGCAATCTATATTTGCCTGAACTTAAGCCTTTAGCTTCATGATTTCTCGGCGGAGCGCCACCTCAACCATTTTAAATACCCGGAATGAAATCGATAGGCTCAGTGATTGCCCGATATCGCTCGTAGGTCGTATCGTTAGTCCAATAGGTATAAATGGCGTATTCGTTGCTCATGTTGGGATATGCTCCGTCCACCTCGATGAGATACTCTCCCGACTGCACGCTAAAAAAGGCGTACACGAGGATCTCGTCACTCATGACCAGATACTGCCAATCCACCTCCAACTCGGTGTTGGTATTCCTACCCTCATAAATTTTAGGAACAGTGACCGTCATGCCGTTTTCAAATAGCAGTCCAATCGTCACCCAGCATTCTCCGCTGTCGCTCATAAATAGCTGATAATAGTTCTTCTCTCCCTGCTTTGCAGTATCCAAAATAGTACTGCCGTTTTTGTCGGTAAGCCAGATAGGGTTGTTTATATCCTTGTCCAGCTCAGAGACATCCAGAACGATATGCCCAAGCTTCTCTTTGTAATATGTGGTGTTGTATTTGTGTGTGGATAGGGTTACACAGCCGAGGGTGGACATATTTTCCATCTCACTGACGTGTGTTGCAAAGCAGAGTGCCTCTCCACGAGTATCTCCAAAGGTGACTATGCCAATGACCTTTCCGTCCTTGTCTAAGATCGGTCCACCGCTGTTTCCTTGCGATACCGGGGCGGTATACTGAATGATTGTGCAATATTCATTGTTTCCTATCCACTTATATCGAGGCGTCGCAGACAAGATACCATCTCCTAATGAGGAGTAGAGATATCCCAAAGAGCTTCCAAAGGAATAGACCCGCTCTCCCGGCTTAAGATCGGTGAGCTGATAGTTCAACTCCAAAGGAACTGTGTTGGTGCAGTCGGATTGAAGAAGCGCCAGATCTCGCGCCTCGTCGTATTGGATAAGCATCGTGATATTATGATCGGTGTTGTCGTTGCTCAACCGAACTTTCATTGTTTCTGCGCCGTCTATCACGTGATATGCGGTCATAATACGTCCGCTGTTATTGATAAAAAAACCGCTTCCGGTCGCAATATGATCTCCGGAATAATTGTACGCCTCCAAGGTTACCACAGACGCCTTTGCCTTGGCATAAACCTCCTCTGCCGTAGTTCCGAAATAGGTTTCCAGCCACTGCGCCTCAGTCCCCTGATACGTGGGATGCTCTGCCTTAAACAGCTCGAATGCCGACTTTCCGTCAGTGCCGTTCGCACCTCTTTCACCTGAGCTTCCGTCCTTACCGTCTTTACCGTCCTTACCGTCTTTTCCATCCTTGCCGTCTATTCCGTCTATTCCGTCCAAACCGTTAATTCCATCCTTGCCGTCAACACCGTCTTTTCCGCCCAGTGTGCAAGAAGTCAGAAGGGTGACGAGTAGGGCCAATATCAACAAACAACTGATCAATTTTTTCATCATACGCGTTTTCTCCTCGATTTATTTGTTGATTTCATTATAGTACGTTTGTAAGCAAAAGTCAAGAAATTTTGCCGTCAAAAGCAAAAAAAAACGGACACACCACTAAGGATTTCTCCAAAATGATGTGTCCAACTTTTTTATTTAGTTAGCAGTGCTTTCTTTTTGCTTACTTGCTAGCTTCCTCAATAGCAACAGCTACTGCTACTGTCATTCCGACCATGGGGTTGTTACCTGCGCCGATAATGGTTTCTTTATTTGACTTCTCTCCCAACCAAGTAGTCAAGTGTAATATTGTAGTAATCGGCAAGCTTTATTGCCGCCCACAGAGGGAGCTCGCGCTCTCCTCGTTCATATCTTTGGTAAACGGTAAGCTGCATATTAAGTATCTCGGCAATCTGCTTTTGTGTTTTGTCGAGATCTTCACGCAAATCACGCACTCTTGGATATACAAACATTTTCTCACCTCACATTTAGTATGTGAGATAATTATATAAAAAAACTCCAAACGGTGTTGACAAATAACACCGTTCGGTGTTATAATATAGACAACAAACAGTCGAATTTTGCGTTTTTCGGTGCGCTGACTTCGGTTGTACGCACTTTTTATTTTCACCGATGAACAAAATCATTTTAAGGGGAAAGAAAATGAAAAAAATTATCAGAAAAATATCTCTGCTGTTGGCAGTTTTGATGTGTTGTGGTGCGCTTTTGGCATCTTGCGGTAGCGCTGATAGTACTCCCGAAGCTACTCCCGAAAGCGAGTCAAATGCCGAGGCTAAGCAAAAATACGAATCGGCACTCTCGCTGATCGAGGAAGGGAAATACGAGGAGGCGTATGCACTTTTTCGTGAGCTTGGCGACTATGAGGACGCTCCCAAGAAACTTGCGGGCTTCAGGTACATTCCTACAAAGGCAATTAGCAAGGAGATTGAAGACGATTATGAGTATGGTTCCACGTCTACATACTCGTATACCGAGCAATTCCTACCCAAACAGATAGTCGAGGAGGATTCTGACAACGACAGATGGATATATGACTATTCCTTTGACGAAAACTGTAATCTCATAAAAATGGTTTATACCTCTTACAATGGCAACAAAACCATTTACGATTACACGTATGATACCGCAGGCAATCTTATAAAAGAGGTGTATACCTATTCCGACGGTGGCAAAACCGTTACCGATTATACGTATGATACTGCCGGAAATCTTATAAAAGAGGTTTATACCTCTACCTATTCCGACGGCAACAAAATCATTGACGATTACACGTATGATACCGCAGGTAATCTTATAAAAAAGGTGCATACCTATTCCGACGGTGACAAAACCATTTACGATTACACGTATGATACCGCAGGTAATCTTATAAAAGAGGTTTTTACCAATTACTCCGGTAAAAAAAGCATTACCGACTATACGTATGATACCGCAGGTAATCTTATAAAAGAGGTTTATACCTCTTACGACGGTGACAAAACCGTTACCGATTACACGTATGATACCGCAGGTAATCTTATAAAAGAGGTTTATACCAATTACTCCGGTAATAAAAGCATTACCGACTACACGTATGACACCGCAGGCAATCTTATAAAAGCGGTGTGTACCGATTCCGATGGTGACATTAGTACAGCTGACTATACGTATGACGTCGCAGGCAATCTTATAAAGGCAGTTGTAATCGAAGCCGGAGAGACGGAAATTTACGAGATGGAGTACAAGTTTGTGTTCATTCCTTTTGATTTCACCGACGAAGAGTTTGAAGAGATTTATATGGATAATATATACCGATAATACATAATCAGCCGCCGCACCTTTTGGGTGCGGCGGTTCTTTTATTCAAAATCATTGGACACATCACCGTGCAAAAACACGTAAATGATGTGTCCAACTTTTTTATTTAGTTAGCAGTGCTTTCTTTTTGCTTACTTGCTTGCCTCTTCGATAGCAACTGCAACGGCTACATGTCATAGTGGAATGACATGTGAAGTTGTTTTATCTATTATAGTGTTGCTTATTTGGAAGCTTCCTCAATAGCAACAGCTACTGCTACTGTCATTCCGA
>JAZSBF010000070.1:0-35005 GCA_045602205.1 Eubacteriales bacterium | reverse complement strand
ATTGTGAATAAATCAGATACCCCGACAAAACAAAAAATATCAATTCCCTTGCGACTACCGCCCGAAATTTACGAGCAAATGATGGAACTGATACACGAAAGAAAAAAAGAGGAACGCGGATATAGCGTTAATCAATATTTGACTGAAATACTCGCAAAGGATTTGAAGGAGAAAAACAATGGCTAATAAAACGATAAGAAGCATAGAAGAACAAGTTGAAGACTTGGCAAAAAAGCAACTTGTTGGGGTTAAATATTACACCAAAACAGAAACAATCAATTCTGAAATTGAAGCGGCATTAAAGGCAGCACCTTCAAAAAGCGGAGGATCTGGATCTAATTATCCTGATATTAAGCTTCTTTTGGAAACAAAGAAACTTAGACGTATTCCGGTAATGATTGAAGTTAAGGGAAAGAAAGGCGATTTTATTAAATTATCCGCAGATGGCGAAATAGACAATAAGAAAAAAGATGGCACAGAGAATTTTGCTAATATAAATAAGTATGCCGTCAATGGTGCGGTTCATTATGCAAATGCTATTGTAGAACATACCGCAAGTTATAAAGAGGTTGTTGCCATAGGTATAAACGGCTATTACGACGAAAGCAAGACTCTAATAACAGAAATCGGAGTTTATTATATCTCGCTTGACAATTTCTGTATTCCAAAACAAATTGGTAATTATAGTGATCTCTCATTCTTGTTAAAGAAAAATCAGTCAGCTTTCATTGATGAAATTGACAAGACCGGTTTGACCGAAGAAGAAATCGAAGCAAAGGCAAAAGAATATGAAAATCAGATTGAAGTGAAACTCAAAAAGCTCAATCAGACTATGCAGGATACGCTGAAAATTTCCGTGGGTTCTCGTGTTGAACTTGTTACTGGAATGATTATGGCGGGTCTTGGAACAGAGGGTGTTGCTCCGTTGGAAATTGCAGAACTAAAAGGAGAAACAGGGGCAAAAACCAACGACGGTCGAGTTATCATCAACAAAATAGATTCTTTCTTGGAAAATAAAAGCTTACCACAAGAAAAGAAGGAAATGATAGTCAATGATTTATCGCGCGTTTTTGTATATTCGGATTTGTGGAAGCCTGTTAATGGCGAGAGTAAGCTAAAAAGTGTTTATACAAGTGTAAAAAATGATATAATGCCAATATTCACATCAGCAAGGCATCTTGATTTTACGGGAAAACTTTTTAATGTTCTTAATGCTTGGGTGGACATTCCCGATAGTGATAAAAACGATGTGGTATTAACTCCTCGTTATGTTACAGAGTTAATGGCAAAATTGGCACAAGTCAATAAGGATAGTTATGTTTGGGACTATGCGGTAGGTTCGGCTGGATTCTTGATTTCTTCTATGAAATTGATGATTAAGGATGCGGAAGAACGCATACACAGCCCTAAAGAATTATCAGATAAAATAGCAGCGATCAAATATAAGCAGTTGTTGGGTATTGAAAAGCGTTCAGATATTTACTTGCTGGCTGTACTTAATATGATCCTTATGGGTGATGGCTCGTCAAACATTATCCACAAGGACAGTTTAACGGAATATGACGGAAAATACGAACAAGGCGAAATGAATGGTAAGGAATTCCCGGCTAACGTATTTTTGCTGAACCCGCCTTATTCTGCTCCGGGTAAAGGGTTTATCTTTGTAAAGAAAGCACTATCTAAAATGAGCAAAGGCAGAGCCGCTATTCTTATTCAAGAAAATGCAGGTAGTGGAAATGGTTTGCCATATACAAAAGATATATTAGAGAACAATACTCTTCTTGCTAGCATTCATATGGCTGATGTTTTTAAGGGGAAAGCTGGCGTTCAAACAGCTATCTACGTTTTTGATGTTGGAACACCACATAATGAAAAACAAATTGTCAAGTTTATTGATTTTTCTAACGATGGATATACACGTCAAAATCGCAAAAAGTCAAGCCAAGATGCCAATCTAAAAAACACCGATAATGCCGTGGAGCGTTATGAGGAAATAGTTAATTTGGTTCTTTATGGAAAGACATATTTAAATTATTTTACCGAAAATCAATATATTGAAGATACCATAAGCCTTGAAGGCAACGACTGGACGTTTTCTCAACATATCAAACTTAACACTGTGCCCACTGAAGATGATTTTAGAAATACAATCAAAGAATATCTTGGCTGGAAAGTGTCTGCGGTTTTGAGAGGTGAAATTGATGGTTAAATTTAAAAGTTTTAGACTTGAAGATATATTGGTTTGGCAACCACAAAAAGAAATTGATCCATTGAAGATTTCCGAATTAACCGTATCTGGTGGTACACTTTATCCGTTTTACGGTCAAGCAACGCTTAACAATGGTATTATATCATATTTATCTTTAACAGAAAATGTATTGAATAATGTTGAAGGAAAGCCTACTATACTAATTCACTCCAACAATCAAAACATAGTGTATCTTGAAACACCATTTTATCTCAAAGACGGTCATGGCGCAACCAGTGTATTACAATCGGACATGTTGAATGAAAAAATAGCGCTATATATAATGACAAGTATAAAAAAGGTTATTACCAAGAAATATTCCTATAATGAAAAAGCTACTAAAATAGCCTTAAAAAACACCTACATTCAGCTTCCCGTTAATGAAGCCGAAGATATTGATTATGATTATATGGAACGTTATATCAGCGAACTTGAGACGGAACGCATCAGCGAACTTGAGACGTATTTACGAGTAAGTGGTTTTGAGAATTATCATTTGACAAATGATGAATTATACGCTATAGAATCATTTAGAAATCAAAAAATCACTTATAAGGATTTTAAAATCGGAGAATTATTTGATATACATCCAACAAAATCTTATGGTGTTACAAATAGGACGCTATTCAAAACATCCGGCACTACTCCCGTGGTTGTTAATTCAAGTATAGGAAATGGTATTGGCGGGTATGTAGATTTGAAGCCTACAGAAAAAGGTAATATGATAACCTACACAGATACTACCACATCTGAAGGGATTTTTTATCAACCAAAAGACTTTATCGGATATTCTCATATTCAAGGATTATATCCATTAAACGATATTAAGTGGTCTGAAAATTCGTTATTGTACTTTTTGGCTGCATTTAAAAAGCAAGCCGCGGGGAGATTTGATTACGCAACAAAGTTCAATCGCAAGGTTGCTGCCGAGATGATTGTTCAACTTCCTGTAACATCGAAAAAAGATATCGATTTTAATTTTATGGAAAATTTTATTCAGGCACAGAAAAAACTTTCTATAAAAGATGTTGTAGATTGGAAAAACACTATAATCAATAAAACGAAACAAATAATATAAATGAGAGTTCAAATCCCGTAAGCACTCCCTCAAAAACATCTTTTTTATAGCCCTTTCACAAACGAAAACCACCCAATAGGGTGGTTTTTGTTTAGTTACCGAGTAAGCTCGTGATTTTTGGGACAGTGGGGAACGCCTGTCACGACAAAATCGTATTCTCTTTTCCTCGCAAAAACGATTTTTGCATAAAAAATGAATTAAGCCTGCAAAAATATTTGAAAAAGTATTGATTTATACCCGCCATTTGTGTTATAATATATCTTATTATATCAAAAATTGCATTAAGCTGCATATTTTGACAAAAACAGTATCACTCAGGAGGTTTTTATGAACGGAGATACTTTACAAATTCTCATATCCATGGCAATTTACATGGCTATCGTTATTATGATCGGAGTCTTTTATGCCAAGAGGGCTAACAAGAGCTCCGAGGAATATTATCTTGGCGGACGTTCCCTCGGTCCTTGGGTCACCGCTATGAGCGCGGAGGCTTCCGACATGAGCGGATGGCTTTTGATGGGTCTGCCCGGTGTTGCTTACTGGTGCGGTCTTGCCGATGCGGCTTGGACTGCTATCGGTCTTGCAATCGGTACATATGTCAACTGGCTCATCGTTTCAAAGCGTCTTCGCCGTTACAGTGTGCGCGCGAAGAACTCTATCACTCTGCCCGACTTTTTCTCCAACCGTTTCCGTGAGACAAAGCCGGTTATCATGCTGATATCCGCCGTTTTCATTCTCATATTCTTCACCGTATACGCCGCAAGCTGTCTTGTTACCTGCGGAAAGCTCTTCTCTACTCTGTTCGGCGCTCCCTATATTGCAATGATGATCGTCGGCGCGGTGTTCGTTTTCCTTTACACAATTCTCGGCGGATTCCTTGCAGAGAGTGTTTCTGATTTTATGCAGGCTATCGTTATGATCTCCGCTCTCACCGTTATCGTTATCATCTCTACGATAAACGCAGGCGGTCTCGGCGCGGTTATCGATAACGCGAATAATATCCCCGGATTCCTTGAATTTTTCGGACTTGCAAACCCCATAGTTGACGAGGCAGGCGTACAGCTCGTTGAAGGCGGCCGTCCGATATTCGGCGAGGCTCTTCCCTACGGTGCGCTCTCAGTTGCGTCTATGATGGCGTGGGGTCTTGGTTACTTCGGTATGCCTCAGGTTCTCCTTCGCTTTATGGCTATCCGCCACGAGAACGAGCTCAAGCGCTCACGCCGTATCGCTATGGTATGGGTACTTATCTCGCTTGGCGTTGCAGTATTTATCGGTATCGCCGGACGTCAGCTCTTCCCCGTAGAGCATCTTACAAAATCCTCTGCCGAGAGCATCTTCATCACACTCGCAACAAGCTCCTTGCCCGCAATTCTTGCAGGATTTGTTATGGCAGGAATTCTTGCGGCTACCATCAGCTCCTCCGATTCCTACCTCTTGATCGCGGCATCCGCGTTCGCAAAGAATATCTATCAGGGTATTGCTAAGAAGAATGCTTCCGACAAGAAGGTTATGATAGTTTCCCGTATCACACTTCTCGTATTGACACTTATCGCTATCGTCATAGCTCTTGATGAAAACAGTGTCATTTTCTCGATCGTGTCCTTCGCGTGGGCAGGATTCGGCGCTACCTTTGGCCCGCTTATGCTCTTCTCGCTCTTCTGGAAGCGTACAAACAGAGCAGGCGCTATCGCGGGTATGATAGGCGGCGGCGCTATGGTATTCATCTGGAAGCTTGGTATCGCAAAGCTCGGCGGCGTATTCGCTATCTATGAGCTTCTTCCCGCATTCATCTTCTCCAGCATCTGCGTCGTTGTATTCTCGCTCCTTACAAAAGCTCCCTCAAAGGAAATTGAGGAAGACTTTGAGGCTGTCCGCACAGGCAACGTAGAGGAAGCTTAATTTCGTCCACACCTAATTTATTTTAAATTTTAATCAACACAAAGGGGCTGCTTCACGGAATAAGTTAAGCAGCCTCTTTTCATTTACTTGTGCGATTTCTCCGAGCGCGACGTTGCGTTATTTTTGCAGATATCCCCTAAAAGCAGATTGTTTACACAAATTTTTCAAAAAAAGCTCAAACCACTTGAAAAATTTCTTAAAATGTTGTATAATTGTAAAAATACATTATATTTAGGAGGAATTTTATGAAAAAAATCATTGCATTTGCATTGCTTCTCGTAATGCTTCTTACACTTGCATCATGCGGTAAGACTTCTACTATGACAATGGGCACAGGCGGAACTGCCGGAACATACTACGGCTACGGCGGAATCCTCGGCTCACAGATAAAGGCATCTGCGGGAATTACCGTAAACGTAGTTTCTACCGATGGCTCAAAGGCAAACATTCTCGGTATCGACGCGGGCAACTATCAGCTCGGCACGGTACAGTCCGACGTAATGGCTTACGCTTGGGAAGGCTCTCGTTCCTTTGAATCAGAGGGCGCGCTCGACTCCTTCCGCGTAGTTGGAGGTCTTTACGCAGAGGCTGTTCAGCTCGTTACTATGAATCCTGAGATCAAGACTGTTGCTGACCTTGCAGGCAAGAAGGTATCTATCGGCGCTGCGGGCTCGGGCGTTTACTTCAACGCTATCGACGTTCTCAAGGCGGCAGGACTTTCTGAGTCTGACATCATTCCTCAGTATCAGTCATTTGCTGACTCTGCAGACGCTTTGAAGGACGGCAAGATCGACGCCGCTTTCATCGTAGCAGGTCCTCCCACACCCGCTATCACTGAGCTGTTCACTACTAACACCGCTTACCTCATTCCCATCGACGGAGAGGTTGCAAATAAGCTCATGAAGGATTGCCCCTACTACACAATTCACTCGATTCCCGCAAATACATATGCAGGACAGACCGAGGAAGTCAAGACTGTAACAGTTAAAGCAACTCTTATCGTAAGTGCTTCCGCTTCTGAGGATGATGTTTATAAGCTTACCAAGGCAATTTATGAAAACATCGACGCTATCACCGAAGCTCACGCAAAGGGCTCGGAGCTTTCTATTGAAAATGCTACCAGCGGTATGACAGTTCCCTTCCACGCAGGCGCGGCTAAGTATTTCGCTGAAAAGGGCGTAACCGTAGAAACAAAGTAATTTTATATGCTCTATGCAAAGGCTACTGCGGCGAGTAATCGCCGCAGTAGCGTTGATTTTCTCTATTCCCTCATCTCTTTTGAAAGGAACTTAATATGGTTTTTTTTAAGAAAAAGAAAGCGACGGTCGAAGCAGAACCAATGGATCTGGATTCCATAATGAAAAAATACGACAGAGAATCCACCACTCGTGTTTGGGAAGGAGTTCCCAAGATCGTCGTTACCTCAATTCTTGCCCTTTTCTCTTTGCTCTGTGTATACGTTACCTTTTTTGCGACCTGGCTTGACGAATTGCGTCTTACTACTTTTATGGCGTATATAATCCTTATCGGATACCTCGTATTCCCCGCAAAAAAAGGTGTACAAAGAACTAACTATATGCCCTGGTATGACATCGTGTTGATGGTTCTGGGCTCTGGCTCTTTCTTATATTTCGCATTCAACGCAAGCGACATCGTCGCGCGCTATAATATAACAATACTTGAGGTCATCGTCGGTATCGTAGGTATTCTCTGCCTTGCCGAGCTTTGCCGCAGAAGCGTTGGTATTCCGATACTTTGCGTGGCTCTTGTGCTCCTCATATACGCTCTTTTCTGGGGACTCCATAACCCCGATTTCTTCAAGCGTATCGTCGAGAGCGTGAGAATCCTTTTCTATTCCAAGGAAGGAATTCTCTCGACTCCCGTAAACGTTTGCTCAAAATATATCGTTATGTTCATCATATTCGGCGCGTTCCTTGAGAGAACAGGTATTGCGGATTTCTTTATCAATATCTCAAACGCCCTCGTAGGACGCTTTTCCGGCGGTCCCGCAAAGGTTGCGGTCGTTGCCTCTGCTCTTGAGGGTATGGTATCGGGTTCTTCGGTCGCAAACACAGTCGGCTCAGGCGCCGTTACTATTCCTCTTATGAAAAAGACGGGATATAAGCCAGAATTTGCCGCGGCTGCCGAAGCCTCTGCCTCCACAGGCGGACAGATAATGCCTCCCATTATGGGTGCTGCCGCATTCCTTATGGCAGAGACAGTCGGCGTTCCCTACTCCAATATCGTTGTAAGAGCAATTCTTCCCGCTATCCTTTATTTTGCGGGTGTATTTATCACAGTTCACCTTGAGGCTAAAAAAGAAGGTCTTCGCGGTCTTACCAAGGAAGAGCTTCCCCGCATTGTACCGCTTCTCAAAAAGACCTACCTGCTTCTTCCCCTTATGGTGCTGATATTCCTCGTTGGAACAAGCACTCGCTCTATCGCGTACGCGGCAGTAATAGCGATACTCGTTGCTATCGTAGTAAGCCTTTTCAACAAAGAAAATCGCATAACCCCCAAGAAGATATGGGAGGCTCTCGCGGCAGGCGCTCAGGGAATGGTCACCGTTGCGGTAGCTTGCGGAATCGCGGGTATCGTTGCGGGACTTATAAGCGTAACGGGACTTGCTTATATGCTCTTTAACAGCATCGTGGCAATTGCGGGCAATCATCTTATCATAGCACTCTTCTTGACTATGCTTTGCTGTATCGTTCTTGGAATGGGCGTTCCCACAACGGCAAACTACTGTATTATGGCGGCGACCTGCGCTCCAATACTTGTTCAGATGGGCGTTCCGATACTTGCGGCACACTTCTTCGTATTCTATTTTGGAATCGTCGCAGACCTCACCCCCCCCGTTGCTCTTGCGGCATACGCGGGCGCGGCTATCGCGCAGGCAAATCCTATGAAGACAGCCGTTACTGCAACCAAGCTTGCAATTGGCGCGTTTATAGTGCCTTACGTATTTGCCCTTAACCCCGCTATGCTCTTTATTGGAACCAGCAGTGTAATGGAGATAATATTGATAGTCATCACCTCGCTTATCGGTATCTTTGCGGTCTCTGCCGCGCTTGAAGGATATATGTTTGGACATATGCGCTGGTATGAGCGTCTTATCAGTATTTCGGGCGGTCTTCTGTTGATCTATCCCGGTATCGTAACAGACTCTATCGGACTTTCGTTGCTTGCCGTCGTTATCGTTATTCAGCTTATCACAAAGCGTATGAATAAGAAAACAATTGCGGCTTGAAAATAATTATCATCAAAAAAAGACTTGTATACCACGTTCGGTATACAAGTCTTTTTATGTGCTATAACGTTTATATCGCGTAAATTACGATATATCCTTTTTCCTATATTTCCGGAACGCCGCGGCTATTCCGATAACAGCGAACAGAATTCCAATCGCAAGATATTTTATCTCTATTGCCTTTTCGGAAATGATATATGCTCCGTCGGCATAGCCGAAAGGAGTGATGTACTTAATAAATTTAAGATCCTCTGTAAGATTTGCGATAATATTCAAAAAGTATGAGACAAAAACAAGTCCAAGTCCCAATCCAAGCTCTCCCCTACGCAAGAACGCCGAAAGACCGAATGTGACTGCGCATATCTCAAGCTGAAGGATAAGATACGCGAGGAATATAAGCGCCATCGTACCGACATCTCCTTCAACCTTCACGATAAGCATACAGAGAGCGCTTACGGCAATAGCCGATATATTCAGAATAAAGACCTGCGAAAATGCCGACAAAAGCTTTTCTGTAATTATCCTTGTACGAGATATCGGGTGAGTGAGCAAAAATTCGGCTGTCTTGTCCTTCTCTTCCTTGGCGAGCGCAGATACGCCGACGATAGCGGCAAAGAGCGCGCCGCCGAGTCCGAGCGTATTTCCGCACTCAATTCCAAAGTATCCCATAAACTCACCGAAATTAAGCTGATCCATACCAAACGCGCTGGAAAACGCGCCCATATCGGCAAACATCGCGCTGATATCCCCCATCTGAGTCGACATTTCGGGATAAATAAGCACACACACGCCAATCATAAAGGAGATGGCGGCACTCCAAATTATAAGAGCTGTCTTAGATTGCCGAAGCTCGTGAAAAAATACCGTCATATCACTCTTCCTCCTTTGCGTAGTAATGCATAAATACCTCGTCAAGATCGGGATCTGAAATATTCACGTCCTCAAAATCAAGAGCGCAAAGAGCGCGTGTAAGCTCAGAACCCTTTCCGCTGTAAAGGAAATTCACGGTGTCGTTTTCGAATCTTACGTCCTTCGCATTCTCTATCACAGGAGCACCGCTGACTCCCCTAAGGATAACACGCTTAACACCCGTGTGTCCAAGCTTTTGAACGCTATCGGATACGAGGATCCTTCCCTCTCTTATAACGGCGGCGCTCTTACAGTAACGCCCTATCTCAGAAAGTATATGCGAGGAGAGAAATACCGTCGCTCCCTCGTCGTTGCGCTCCTTAAGTATCGTATAAAACTCCTTTTGCATAAGCGGATCAAGTCCGCTTGTCGGCTCGTCGAGAATGTAAAGCCTTGGCTTATGCTGAAGAGCGCATACTATCCCCACCTTTTTGCGATTTCCGAGCGAGAGCTCCTCTATTCTCCTTGAGCTATCAAGCTCAAGCCGCTCGCAGAGCTCTTTTGCCTCAGCAACGCAATCCTTACCTCTCAGCCTTGCCGAAAATTCAAGGAGCTCACGAACCTTCATCTTGTTATAAAATACAGCCTCCGAGGGAAGATATCCAACCTCGGCAAGAATTTCGGTATTGTTCTTCACAATATCCTTTCCAAGCACCGTAGCCACTCCGTGTGTGGGCGCGATAAGCCCGAGCAACGTGCGGATAAGCGTACTTTTTCCCGCTCCGTTAGGACCTATAAATCCAAAAAAGTCTCCCTCCTTTACAGAAAGGCTCACATCAACTATACCGCGTGAGCTTCCGTAAAACTTGGTCAGTTCATTGGTTTCTATCACGTTCATATCTTACCTCCGCTCAGGATATCTCCTCTATTATCCTATCGTATACCGCCTTGAGCGTCTCCTCGTCCTCAGCGCCTATCACGACTGTATCATCATCAAGCGTCAACACGATACATGGCTTATCTCCCGTGTAGGTGTATCTTGTATAAAGCCCAAACTCGTCATTTTTGAAGATTCCAAGCAAGAGTCTTGCCGAGCCGTATCCGTTGATTCTCTCCCCCTCAACACCGTTCTCACGGTATTCTGCGGAATCTATATCCTCGTAATCAAGCTCAAGATCGCTCCAAAAGGTTGCTTTTACGCTGATACCCGTATCGGTAGCAGTTGTTTCTATACTTCCGACAAACATCAAGACAGCCACAACGACCAAAATAATACCAACTATCGCATAAACGAGCTTCTTGTTTTTCACCACGTCAACATAACCCTTTTCGTAGTCCTCTCGGGTCACCTTGCCTTCTGCAAGCTGTCTCTTATAAAACCTGTACGAGTAGATAGTTGGAAGAAGCGCAACCAAAAGTATAAGCGCGATCCACACGTACGGAAGTATCTTTGCAGGAAGCGGCATAGCCAAAAGGCAGAGAAAGCCGACCGCAACGTATACCTTTCCGGAAAATCGGTGAGTGGCATTCCAGTTCTCGTCATTGACAAGAGTCCATTTTATTTTTATTCCCATAGTACGGTTTCGTGTGGTCTTTGGCAAATAATTACCTATTATGATAAAGAGCAGCGCGAATAAAAGAGTCGGCACGGCGGATATATTGGACGTATATCCGAGCGCGACACTAAACATCATTGCGCAAGATGCCAAGGAAATAACGGGTATTATCCAGAAGGTTATATCCATTATTTTTTTGTTCTGCTCGGCGTTTTTGTCGATAACCGCCGTAACTATCATACATATCCAGTGTACCGCCAAGAGTATGAGCGGTAAAACAACAAAGATGAGCAAAGGACTGCCCCAGCCGTCAGGCTCGCCGTCAATTCCCCAGTGAACGATTATCTCCTCGGGCAATATGCTGCCGCCGAAAAATCCCACAAGCATCGGAAGCAATATAACTATTGATGACACTATAAGCTTCCATTTATTATTTTTTATCATTTTCTTCTCCCTTCAAATCTGCTATCCAAAGCATTATTTCTTCAAGAACCGATGCGTTCAGCTCGTAATAAATATATTTTCCCTCTCTCCTATCGCGTATAAGATCGGCTTCCTTTAACACCGAAAGATGTCTCGATATCGACGCGCCCGTCACATCAAAGTGCTCAACTATATCTCCCGCCGACATTCTTCCGTTCTTCAGAAGATTAAGTATCTCCCTTCGTATCGGGTCGGAAAGAGCCTTGAGGGTATTTTGTATCCCCATATCTATCCCCTTTCATTTAACATTTAACCTAATTGTTAAATATATTATATCATATTCAAGCTCTCCTGTCAAGGTGCTCTCAAAAATTTTCTGAGGAAAGAGTTGGACACTCTCACGCCTTTATATCTGCCCCTGTTTAAAAACATAAAAAGCCCGCGTTTTACTTTTGTTTACGTAAAACGCGGGCTTAGTGTTTGATTTTTTCAAGGATAATGTCTCTTCTATATTACATCCGCTTCTTTTTCGCTGTAATCCTGCTCTCCTACGATAGCGGTAAGCTCCGCCTTTGTATGCGGTTCATCAAACGTGGAATACCTCACGTGCAAAACGTCGCCCTCGTGCAAAGCACTGGCACCGTGCTCGTCTATCTCGGCATCGTGAGTCTTTGCGTGTTGGAGAGAGAGAACAAAAAGATTTGCAGGCCATAATATATCGGTTATATGCTTGTCTATCGCAAAAGAGCCCTTTTTGACGACGACGAAGGTATCGATAACCATTCTGGTCTTGTCCTCATTGATAGCCTCAACTCTGCGTTCAAGCACGTTATCGTTGATAGATTTAACGTCAAATATCTCGGTGATCATAAAGGCGATAGCCGCCACGGCGACAACATAAATTATATTTCCGTATCCCGAAAGCGCTTCTATGCTGAACACTATCGCGGTGATCGGCATTTTCATCATACCCGAGATACACGCCGTTATACCGAGAACGAGTATCGTGAGGTAATATTCCTCCGCAAATCCCATATACTCTATAACTATTTTTCCGAGCAAGGCAGATACAAGCGTACCTATTGCCAGAATAGGCAGGAATATTCCTCCCGTTATTCGATTTGAGTTTGCAAGTAAGGTCAGGGTAGAACGTGCAACAAGCAAAAGTAAGAGCATAAACATCACACCCTCCCCCGCAAAGAGCTCGAGAATGAGCTCGTGTCCCGTCGATATAAACGAAAACGAGCAGAGGCCAAGCGCTATGGTAATTACAAAAACGAAGAATATCTTATACACTGCGGGGATCTTAGCAAGCTTTTTATTCGAAAACGCATGTATCACCTTGTAATATTTTAAAAAGAGCACGGCGAAAAGTCCCATTACTACGCCTATCAGGGCTGGAAGCCATATATCCCTCAGCGAAAGCTCTACGAGCTGAATATTCGGAAAGAGCGTCTTGCTGACATTAAACACAGGCGCTATAAGCTCTGTCGTAAGCTGTGCAAAGAGCACTGAGATACATGAAACTATAAGTATAATCGGAGATATTTTTCGGTGCGCTTCTTCGATAGAGAACATTATTCCCGATATCGGTGCGCCCGTAGCAACAGAAAATCCCGCGCACGCGCCTCCCGTCATTGAGTATCTGTCCCAAGCTCTGTGCTTTTTTGCAAAGGAATACACGCTTCCTCGCCCCACAGCCGTGCCTATCTGAACAGATGGGCCTTCGTTTCCAAGCGGAACACCGAACAAAAAGCTTGTAAGCGAGAGAAAGAATACTCCCAAAAGAGTGCTTAACCACTTAAAGCTTATAACTCCGCGCAAAATACCTATCGATGTGGGTATGCCTCCGCCTCTGAGATTGGGAGATCTTTTATACACCCACGCCAAAAGGAAGGATACGCCAAACGCAAGAGCTATCACCAAGGGAAGATAATAGAGATGCTCACTCAGGTAGTGATATCCCCTCTCGGATACCAAAATAACGCATTTCGCGCACAGCTTGTAAAAATTGACGATTAACGACGTAACGATTCCCGTAAGAGAACCGAATATAACAGCGGTAAATATTAAATTGACAAAGTAATTTCTATTTCTTTTCTTTTTGTTTTTCATAATTTTTAACTCTGTTTTCCGACTTCATACTAAGCGAAGGAAGAAGCAAAAAAATCTCATTTCATCATTTTAAAACATATCTTTCGGTTCTCTTGGATATACCGCAAACTATCTCGTATCCGATAGTTCCCGCGATAGCCGCAAGATCGTCGGCAGTAAGTAGCTCCTCGCCGCTCTCACCCAAGAGGACGACCTCATCCTCCATAGCCGCGTCGGGAATATCGCTTACGTCTACCATCATCTGATCCATACACACCCTGCCAACTATCTTCGCTCTCTTTCCGCGGATAAGAACGTACCCCTTGTTTGAAAGATGCCTGCTGTATCCGTCGGCGTATCCCGTAGGTATCGTAGCCACCCGCATCTCGCTTTGCGCGACGTAGCTTCTGCCATATCCTATACTCTCACCCGCGTGGACCGTATTCACGGTAGATACAACGCTCTTCCAGCTAAGCACGGGCTTTATGCCATCGGGCAAGCGGTTAGTAATATCGGGCTTGAGTCCGTAAAGCATTATACCGAGACGCACGAGATTTTTCGCCGAGCCTGCGGATCTGAAGCTGTAAAAAAGTCCGCCCGCGGAATTCATACAGTGGATATATTTAAGCTTGATATCTCCAAGCGAGTCAACGATCTCGTCGAAATAGGAGAGCTGCTTTTTTGTAAACTCAACGTCGGACTCGCGCTCGCTGTCAGCCACACACAGATGCGTAAATATGCCGTTAAGCTCAAAAATCTCGCTGTATTTGCGTATAAGCTCGGCGCACCTCTTTGTATCAGTGCCGTTAAGTCCTATGCGCTTCATACCCGTATCTATGGCAAACTGACATTTTATCCTTGCTTTCGACGCCACCGCAAGTCTTTCGGCGTACTCCTCGGATATAAGCGTCTGCGTAATATCGTATTCTGCAAGCGCCCACGCGAATTCTATCGGGGTGTATCCGAGAATAAGCATCTCGCCGCGCACACCGTTTTCTCTGAGCAATATCGCTTCCTTTATGCTTGCGACGGCAAAGAACGAGACACCTATCTCTTGGAGCGCCAAGGCGCACTTCACGTCCCCATGTCCGTAAGCGTCCGCCTTCACGACCGCCATTATCTCGGTGTCGCTCGGCAGATGCGATCTATATATGTAATAATTTTTTCTGAGCTGCTCGAGATCTATTTCCGTCCACGAGCGTCTCATCATAATATCACGATCCATAGCTATCTGTACGCACTGACCTTTCTGTGTTAATATAAAACTAAGCGAAAAATACTTTTACGCCCAATGTAATATATTCCCGTTTTAGTTAGGAAATAACCGCAAAAATACGATAAATCATCAAATCTAATTATAACACATTATTTGAAATAAGACAATACGGTTTTATAAATATTATTAAAGTGTTTATAGCATTAAAATGTGATTAGAATAAAAAAGAAACACGGCGGTAGGCAAATGTCCGCCGTGTTTCCACATTAGATAGAAATAGCTCGTTTAGCAAAACAGTATTAGGAAGCTAAGAACCTTTTTCCTAAAAGGTTTGGAAGGGTCAAGGGAAAGCTTTCCTCAAAAGGTTTCCCTTGAAAAACGCCTTTCTCCTTAACGCAAACTAACCTTTCTTTTTGTATATCTAATTACTGAGCTGCGTCAACGATAGCTGTGAACTTCTTAGCTACGAGAGATGCTCCGCCGATAAGACCGCCGTCAACGTTGGGCTTTGCGAGAAGCTCTGCCGCGTTTGCGTCGTTCATAGAGCCGCCGTACTGGATAGTAACAGTCTCAGCTACGTCAGCTCCGTACATCTCGGCAAGGACCTTACGGATAGCTCCGCATGTCTCCTCTGCCTGCTCGGGAGTTGCTGTGAGTCCTGTACCTATTGCCCATACAGGCTCGTAAGCGATAATAACGTTCTTAAGCGCCTCAGCATCAACGTCTGCGAGGTCAAGCTTTGTCTGCATTCCAACGACCTCGTTGGTAATGCCTGCAAGTCTCTGCTCCTTTACTTCTCCAAGGCAGAGAATTACCTTCATACCAGCCGCGAGAGCAGCCTTTGTGCGAAGATTTACAGTTGTATCTGTCTCGCCGAAATACTGACGTCTTTCGCTGTGACCGATGATAACGTATTCAACACCGATAGCCTTGAGCATCTTTGCGGATACCTCACCCGTGTAAGCGCCCTTCTCCTCATAGTGAACGTTCTCAGCTCCTATCTTGATGTTAGAGCCCTCAGCCGCCTTCATAGCAGCAGAGATAGTTACGTAAGGAGCGCAGAAAATTATGTCGCAGTTGTCTTTTCCTGCAACCATAGGCTTTATTTCGTTTATAAATGCGGTAGCCTCGTCAGGAGTGAAGTTCATCTTCCAGTTTCCTGCGATAACCGTTCTTCTCTTTGCGGGATTCATAGTTAAATTCCTCTCTTTATCAATTATTAGTTCAATAACACCGCCAAAAGACATCTTTTGGCGGTATTATATTGTAGCCTTACTTTTAGCCGTTATTATTTGTCCATAAGACAAGCTATACCGGGAAGCTCACGTCCCTCAAGGAACTCAAGCGATGCTCCGCCGCCTGTCGATATGTGTGTCATCTTGTCAGCATAGCCAAGCTTTTCAACAGCCGCTGCGGAATCTCCGCCGCCGATGATAGAGATAGCTCCGCTCTCAGCAACTGCTGCCGCAACGCCCTCTGTACCTGCCGCAAAATTCTTCCACTCGGAAACGCCCATAGGACCGTTCCATACAACAGTTCCTGCTCCGGCTATCGTCTTTGAGAAGAGCTCGCGGGTAACGGGACCGATGTCAAGACCCATCCAACCGTCAGGAATGCTGTCGGAGTAGATCACCATATTAGCGGTGTTCTCATCGTATTCTCTGCCGATAACGTTGTCAACGGGGAGAAGGAAGTTAACGCCCTTTGCGCGAGCCTTTTCAACCATCTCTTTTGCAAGCTCAAGCTTATCCTCCTCGCAGAGAGAATTACCGATATTGTGGCCGAAAGCCTTGAAGAATGTGTATGCCATTCCGCCGCCGATGATAAGCGTATCAACCTTTTCAATGAGGTTGTTGATAACGCCGATCTTGTCAGATACCTTTGCTCCGCCAAGGATAGCTACGAAGGGACGTACGGGATCAGCGAGCGCCTTACCCATAACAGAGATCTCCTTCTGAATAAGGTATCCGCAAACTGCGGGGAGGTAATCTGCAACACCCGCGGTGGAAGCGTGAGCGCGGTGAGCCGAACCGAAAGCATCGTTAACAAAAAGCTCTGCGTAGTCAGCAAGCTCCTTCGCAAAATCTGCGCCGTTCTTTGTCTCTCTTGCGTCAAAGCGAACGTTCTCTATAAGAACTGCCTCGCCCTCTTTGAGAGCCGCAACCTTTGCCTTTGCGTCAGGACCGATAATGTCCTCAGCAAAAGTTACCTTGTCGCCGAGAAGCTCGTTAAGTCTGTCCGCAACAGGCTTAAGTGTAAATTTCTGCTTGTCGCCGAGAGCCTTCTTAAGAAGCTCTGCCTTAGCTGCTGCCTGCTCCTCTGCGGGAAGCGCCTCAACCTTCTGCTTCTCCTTCTTTGTGAGAGAAAATCCCTCTGTGAAGATAGCGTGGGGCTTGCCCATGTGAGAGCAAAGAATAAGCTTTGCGCCCTTGTCGAGAAGGTACTTGATTGTGGGAAGCGCCTCAACTATTCTCTTGTCAGAGGTGATAACGCCGTCCTTGAGCGGTACGTTAAAGTCGCAGCGAACAAGTATCTTTTTGCCAGCAACTTCAACATCTTCAATTGTTTTCTTGTTATAGGTCATTTTATATCCACCTTTCAAAAAATTTCTGATTTTTTAAAACACCACATACTAATATACCACAAAAATTCAAATATATCAAGTGGTATTTGCTAAAATCTTATCTTTTTGTTATATTTTAGAGTATTTTTATAGTATTTCAGGCTTTTTATAGTTTTTCCCCTGATAAGAATCTCTTAAAAACAGCGTCTTATCGATGTCATTTATAACAGACACCTTTTTTCTGCTCCAATCGGGAGCAAGAAGCTCGTCCGCCATTCCGTCCCCAGTCACTCTTGCGACCACGGTCTCGGGCGGCAAAAGCTCGATAGCATCGCATACAAGCTCTACGTATTCCTGCTTTTCAAGCGGAGTGTATTCACCGCTCTCGTAAAGCTCGGCAAGCTTTGTTCCCCTTATCACGTGGAGAAGATGTATCTTTATCTGCTCGGGAGCGAGAGATGCGACGTCGCGCACCGTCCTCAACATTTTTTCTCGGTCCTCACCGGGAAGTCCGAAAATGATGTGAACGCATATATTTATCTTTTCCGATGCCGCCCTCAGCCTCTCAAAGCCTCGGCAAAAGTCCTCGAAGCTGTGCCCTCGGTTGATAAAGTCTGCGACCTCGTCGTCAGATGTCTGAAGTCCGAGCTCGACGGTAAGCACCGTCCTCTCGGCAATCTCGGCAAGATATTCTATCACGTCGTCCTCAAGGCAGTCGGCGCGAGTGGCTATGTTGAGTCCGACAACACCCTCAAGCGAGAGCGCCTCCTCGTATTTTTCACGAAGGACAGAGGTCGGAGCATAAGTATTGGTATGCGCCTGAAAATAAGGTATACATCTGTCTGTGCTCCATTTTGACGAGAGCTTTTTGCGTGTCGCCTCGTATTGCGCCGTAACAGAGAGCTCAGAGCTTTGGGCAAAATCTCCGCTTCCCCTTGACGAACAGTATATACAACCGCCAAAACCGCATCTTCCGTCGATATTCGGGCAGGTAAAGCCCGCGTCTATCGGTATCTTGGCGCACTTTCCGCCAAAGGTCCTGCGAAGATAATAATCGTAGGTCAAATATCTTTTATTGGAATCGGTAAATTCATAAGGATTGGAATTTCTTTGTGTAATCTTCATATAACCTCACAAAGTACGTATGGGAAGGAGCTTACGCCCCTTCCCGATTAAAATCTATTTAAGCCGCAAGAAGCTTTTCGAGTACCGCTATCTTTACGCAAACGGCAAGAATTCTCATTGCCTCATCAAGCTCGAGCTCAGAGGGGAATGTGGGAGCAATTCTTATGTTGCTGTCATCGGGGTCGATACCGTAAGGATAGGTAGCGCCTACCGTCGTAAGTGTTACTCCAACGTTACGGCAAAGCTCGTAGGTTCTCTTTGCGCATCCGTTTTCTGTGTAAAGGCTTACAAAATATCCGCCGTTGGGACGGGTCCATCTTGCAGCTCCCGTTGTGCCAAGCTCGCTTGTAAGAACATTTTCAACTATCTCAAACTTAGGTCTTATGAGCGACGCGAGAAGCATCATATGCTCACGCATATTCTCCGCGCTCTTGAAGAACTTGAGGTGTCTGAGCTGGTTAAGCTTATCGTGACCGATAGTCTGTATGCTGAGTATCGGCTTTATCTGAGCCATATTGTTGTCGGATGCCGCTATCATAGCCACACCCGCGCCGGGGAAGGATATCTTCGAGGTGGACGCGAAATAGAAGACTCTGTCCTCTGTTCCGTATTTCTGGCAAAGTGTGAATATATTCGCAAGCTTATCCGCTCTGTCCTCGTAAAGCTCGTGGATAGCGTAAGCGTTATCCCAGAATATTCTGAAATCGGGAGCAGCGGTCTTCATAGAAGCAAGTCTTTCAACCGTCTCGTCGGAGTAGGTAAATCCGTCGGGGTTCGAATACTTGGGGTTACACCAGATTCCCTTTATAGAAGCGTCAGCTGCAACAAGTCTTTCGACCTCGTCCATATCGGGCCCGCTCTCGCTCATCTTAACATTTATCATCTCTATTCCGAGAGACTGGCATATAGCGAAGTGACGGTCATATCCGGGAACAGGGCAAATAAACTTTATCTTTCCCTGTGCTGCCCAAGGCTTCTCGCTTCCGTAAACGCCGTAAAGCAGCGCTCTTGCAACCGTGTCATACATAAGGTTGAGCGAGGAGTTGCCGCCAACTATGATATTCTTCATAGGAATCTCAAAAAGCTCGGAGAAGAGTCTCTTCATCTCGGGAAGTCCATCAAGCACACCGTAGTTACGGCAGTCAAGACCGCTCTCGCTCTTGCAGTCCTCAAGGCTGTCAAGGCAGGTGAGCATTCCCATAACCGTGTCAAGCTGCTTCTGACCGGGTTTGCCGCGCGAAAGGTCGAGCGAGAGATCTTTTGCCTTCAAGATTTCATACTGAGCATCAAGATGCGCTTTTTCCTTTGCAAGTTCCTCTTTTGTCATCTTCAAATAATTCATGATTTCCCCCTATAAAAAGCATAAATGCATATATTACTTCAAGTTGCCTATTGACATCCTTAGTATTATATCACAACGCTCTCAAGTTGGCAAGATTTATTTTTTAATTATGCAAAAGTTTAACATTTTATTCACAAATACCCTATTTATCCCAAAAAGCGCGGATATTTTCTGCAAGAGATTGAGCGTTTCTTGCATATTTTATACTCCTCCAGTGTTCGGGGAACATTTTTTTGTATTTTTCTTCGGCATATCGGTCGTCTACAAGAACGACCACACCCTCGTCCTCGTCACGTCTTATAACACGTCCCGCCGCCTGAAGCACGTTGTTCATTCCGGGGAATGTGTACGCGTAATCATATCCGCACCCGTTTCTGAGTTCAAAATAATCCCTTATGATATTATTTTCGTTAGATATGCCGGGCAGTCCAACGCCGAATATTACAGCGCCGATAAGACGGCTTCCGGGTAGGTCGACGCCCTCTGAAAAAGCCCCGCCCAGAACACAGAAGCCAATACGGAGTATTCCCTTGTCTTCCTTGAATTCGTCAAGAAATTCTTCTTTTTCCCGAATCGTCATATTCTGCTTTTGGATTATCGTCTTAACGTTCGGATATTTTGCGCAAAACGCGCCCGACACCGACTTTAACATCTCGTAGGACGGAAAATACACCATATAATTTCCCGCCCTCGAAGAGACCGACGCCGCTATGACCGAGGCGTATTTTTTTGTGTTCTTTTCTCTGTCCTCATATCTGAGGCTGAGATGATCAGCCACCATCACACCGAGATTATCTTTGTCAAAGGGTGAGGGAAGCGATATCTGGCGCGAGCGCCCCACGCCGCCGAGAACGTCCATAAAATAATCGGCAGGACGAAGCGTCGCCGAGAAAAGCACCGTGCTTACGGCGCGGTTCTGGAGCGTGTTCATAATATGCGAGGGATCAAGGCAGTATATCTTGAATAACATATCCCCGCCCGATATCTCAATATAGAAGAGAAACCTCTCGTCAAAATATTCTCCCACCGCCATATAACGTCTGATATTCATTACCAGCTTTTCAATGCTCGGAGCTTTCTTGTCATCGGGATTGCGTCTGAGCCAGTCGTCAAGAGCAGATTTTAATATCTGAAGCTCCTCGACAAGCCTCTCGGGAAGGACGGAATTCATATAAAATCCCCTCTCCTCGCCGTCAGCGGTCCTCACCATATTATCTCTGCAAAGCCGTCTCAGCCCCCTCAGATAAAGTATCGTCCGCTCAAACGCCCCCTCAAGCTCACTGTCGCTTGACGGAATCTGCGCGTATATTCTTTCAAATTCAGAGCGACTGAGAGTCGCCGAATACATATCCCTCGCCCTGTCGGCAAGGTTGTGCGCCTCGTCAAGCAGAAAGATATATTTTCCCGCCTCGGCGTCAGAGCCGAAATACCTTCTGAAATAGACCATCGGGTCAAAAATGTAGTTATAATCGCAGATTATTATGTCGCAATATTCGGAAAGGTCGAGAGAGAGCTCATAGGGACATATCCTGTACTTTTTCGCCACCTCTGAGATGATCTGCCTTGTAAATCCGTTTTGTCTTGAAAGGAGCTCAAAGACGGCGTCCTCGACTCTGTCGTAATAGCCGTTTGCGAACTCGCATATCTTCGGGTCGCACAAATTATCTCTTGCCCCTGTTATCCGCGCTCCGCAAAGGCAGACCTGCTCTTTTGCCGTTATAACCACCGTGCGAAGCCTTGCTCCGCCCTCAAAAAGCTTGCCCGCGGCGCGATACGCCTCTCTCCTCGTGCTTGATTTTGCAGTAAGATAAAATATTTTGTCAGCATATCCCGCGCCAAGCGCTCGAACCGCGGGATAAAGAGACGATATCGTCTTTCCTGTTCCCGTCGGAGCTTCAACGAAAAGTCTCTCGCCTTTTTTCATAGCGCGATAGCTCTCGCGTATCATTATCTCCTGTCCCTCTCGAAGCTCGGGATAAGGAAATCTCGCCCCCTCGGCACTCGGGAGCAGTATCTCGTGTCTGTACTTTATAAATTCAGCCGTTCGGCTTATTTTTTCTATAAGGGTTTTATACCAAGCGCGAAGGTCTTCGGTGCGGTATTCATAATTAAAATATTTTATTTTTCCGTTATCGCTGTTAACGTATGTAATTCTGCCGCATACAGTCTCAAGCTCGTCACGACAGGCAACAAAATACGCATAGCACTTCATCTGCGCCAAAAATATCTCTCTCGGAGGAGCGTAAAAGTCAAATTTTCCAACACTTTTTATTTCGTCTACCGTTACTTTGCCGTCCTTTTTTATAATTCCGTCAGCTCTCCCGTTTACAGTATAATACAAGCCGTTATAAGCGAATGTATTTGAAAGCGAGACCTCGGGATCATAAAAAGCTCCCGCGCCAGATTGAATTTTTCGGTGTATCTCAGAGCCTATAAGGCGCATATTCTTGCGGATATTTCTTCTGTCCATATCTCCCGAGCGAAAAACGCGCTCGCAAAGCTCACCGACAGAAAGCTCTATCGCACAGCTGTTCTCAAGGTATTTCATCTGCTCCTCCTTTCCATAATTATCACTATCAATAAATTATACCACATTCCGCCGCGCCCCGTCAATAGATTTGAAAAACCCTGTCTCTTTTACCAAAAATTTTGGGGTTACATTTTCCCCCTCTGCCGATTATAATTATATTAGAGTAAGAAAGAAGGAGATATATATGGAATTTATACTTATAAGCGACAATAAGATAAAGGTCATGCTTACAGAGGAAGACCTGCGAGAATTTGAGATAGAAACAGAGGAGCTTGACTATTCCAATACAGAGACAAAGAGAATGTTCTGGGACGTGCTGAGCAGAGCTAAAAAACTGACGGGATTTGATACCGACGGGCAGAGAGTGCTCGTTCAGCTATACCCCTCGCGTCAAGGCGGGTGCGAGCTCTTTGTAACGAAGATAGGAACGCTGTGCGATGCAGACGAAAACTGCCCCACAAGAAAACGCGCCCCCATTTTTTCTGAGAAAATAAGCTTTGACGAGGACAGCGAAAATCCCAGAAAGACCAAAAAAACTCATGCCGCCTTTTCGTTTGACAGCTTAAAGAATATCATAGCGGTATGCCGCCGTCTTTCCAAAATAGAATATTCCCATTTCTCATCGGCATACATAGGGGACGACGGACGCTATTATCTTATACTTAAGAACATTGACGTATCGGGATATACGCTCGACAAATATTCTTTTCTTTTTGAATTTGGAAATATCGAGAGCTATGAGGTGACAGCCGCCTATCTTGCCGAGCACTCAAAAAAGCTTGCCACGCGAAGCGCCGTCTCACTCCTCTCCACTTGTTGAGAGAATATCCCCCTTAGCTCTCACATGGACAGAATAAAGCTCACTGTAAAACGCCTCGGTCTCTGCCGTCATCTTTTTTGAATTGAGCTCTGAAGCGTACCTCGCATAAGCCGAACGCGACATACTCTCATAAACTCCCCTGTCCTCCGCGATTCTCTTTATTTTCTCAGCGAGCGCGCAAAAATCCCCCACAGGATATATATATCCGTTCTCTCCGTCCCTTATCATATAAGGATTTCCGCCGTATGAGCTTGCCACCGCGGGAAGCCCTATACTCATTCCCTCAGAGAGCGCAAGAGATGAAGTTTCAGTTCCGCGCGAACAATTGACGTTCAGATCAAAGCAGTTAAAATATTTTTCCACGTCCTTGCAAAAACCTGTAAAAATCACCTTGTCGGAAATTCCAAGAGACTCTGCAAGCTCACCCAGCTCACGTTCAAGACTGCCGCCGCCCATCACGATAAATCGGTATGCGGGATCTCTGCGAGCAAGTATTCTCGCGGCGCGCAAAAAACTGTCGTGGTCCTTGCATTTTTCAAGGCGCGCGCATATCCCCACCACAAAATACCCCTCGAGAGACAGCTCTCTGCGAGCCGCACTTCTCTCGTCGGGGCTGTATTTTCTAAGCCCATCGACCCCGTTTATTATCACCCTTATATTCTTTTTCGGATATCCAAGCGAGACAAGATCCCCCCTCGCCGCATCCGCCACGGCTATCGCGCCGTTTGAAAGAACTCTGCTGACACCGCCAATGCACCACCGCACAGGAGCTGTCTTTTGATAAAACGGTATCGGATAGGTACAGTGCCTTGTATATATCCTCACGGGAACACCGCAAAGAAATGCGGCTATCCTTGCGCTCATACAGCCGTGGCAGTTTATTATATCGGGGGATATGCGCCGAATTAGATTCGCTATCTCCAAAATTGCCGAAAGTTCAAACGAGCGGTCCTTACACCCCTCAATAAAGCAGACCTTCACTCCAAGCTCCCGCATAGAGCCTGCAAGCTCACTGCCGCGCGGCATAATTACCCACGTGTCTATCCTCTCTCTGTTACTCTCCTTAAGTCTTGTAATCAAAAGTCTGCCCGCGCCGCCTATATTCATATCGCTTATCGCTTCTATCACTCTCATAAGTATCCCCCGCAAAGCTCTTGATATTTTGAATATAGTCTGCGCATTTTTTGCTATAAAAATCCTGTTTGTTAAAAAATACAAAAATTCAAGGGAGGACTCTCGTCCTCCCTTGAATTTTACTTGTTCAATTTCAATTATTCCTCAACAGGAATGTAATCCTCATAATTCTTAAGCTTGGTCTTTGTGAAGGTCGCGGGGCAGTAATATGTTGCTCCTACCTTTGAAAGCTCCTTAGACACAAGATTTGCGTTCTGGTTGAAGATTATCGGAATAACAGGCATATCCTCAAGCGCTATCTTCTCTGCCTCGTGGAGAAGCACTGCTCTCTTCTCTATATTCTTCTCAGCAAATGCTGCCTCTATCTTATCGTTATATTCCTGACTGTCATATCCCGAATAGTGAGGTGTAGCCTTATAGTTTACCATATCCATTCCGCGTCCAGAGAACTTTGTTGCAAGTCTTGCAAGCGCGGAGAATGCGTCTGCGGAGTATGCGTGATAATCAACTGCGATAACATCAAATTTGCCCGATCTGTAAGTTTCTGCAAAGATATCGTCTCTGATATCGCTTGAAACCACGCCGAGATACACATCATCGTTCTCGATTACGTCGATAGCATTGATTGCAACGTGGAAACCTAAAGTCTCCCAAGCCGCCTTTACCTTCTCGGCGATCATCATATGAACTTCGTCGTAAGCAGCTACTGTAAGAGCTATCATAAACTTAGAAGCATCAACTCCCGAGGTTGCAAGAGCAGCTTTTGCGTCGTCCATCTTAGCGCCGGTAGCGATTATATCTCCGCCGACCTCTCTGAAGGAATCCTTAACAGACTTTGCATCAAATACGCCGTAAGGAACAAGTCCTGTTGCAGCCTTTGCAAATACAGCCGCATCAGCGATAGCCTGACGGTCTATTGCAAGAGAAAGCGCCTTGCGAACATCCTTATTTGCAAATATCTTTTCGCCGTCAACACCTTCTTTGAGATTATCTTTATATACGTTCTTGCTGCTCTCAAGCGTTGCGAAGGAGCTCTCTCTGTAATATCTTACAACAGCGTTCTGATTTAGTATGTAGGAGTGTGTGCTGAGTCCGTCTGTGATCTCTGCGTCATCCTTATAGGTATTACGTACGGAAAGCGGAATATCTCCAACGAAGAATATCTTTCCGTCATTGTAATCCTTCATTATATCTTCTGCGCTCTTGGTGTAGTCAATAACTATTCTGTAAGGTGTTACAGACTTGTCAAGCGCATCCTTTTTTATATCACGGTAGTAGTAGCTGTTTCTCTCAAGAACGATCCTCTCCTCGCCTTCCTTGTAAGAAGCTGTTCTGAGACGGAACGGACCGCTGGTAATGATGGTCGCAGGCTTCTTTGCCCAGTCATCTGTCTTGGAAACTTTTTCTTCGCGAAGCGGAACAAGCGCATAGCTTGTGAGATTGAGAAGGAACTGATCGTAATCTATCTTTCCCTCGAACTCTATCTCAACAGTCTTTTCGTTGAGCGCGTAAGCGCCAATGTCGTCTATCGACGCGTCACCCTCTTTTACGGCGCGGGCATTCTTGATATCAAAGAGAAGCGACGCAACCTCATAAGAACCTTCAGCTGCAATGACTCTCTTCCAAGCGTAAACCACGTCGGCAGCAGTAACAGGAATGTTATCTGTCCAACATGTATCCTTAAGCTCAATAAACATCTTGTATTCGCCAGCAGCCTCGTTCTCTTCGATCTTGTAGCTCTTAGCGAGAGACTTCTTTACCTTTCCGTTATCGTCAAGAACAAACAGGTTGTCAAAAAGCAGGCTGACAATTCTGAGATTAGACTCGTTCTCGTATGCGTGAACGGGGTCAAAGTCATAAACCATATCGGTAAGGTACATATTTATGTACGCACCCTTATCGTCTTCATCCTTCTTGCCGCATCCCACAAAAGCGGTTGCAAGCATAATAAGACAGAGTACCAATGAAAGAACTCTTTTTGTCATTTTTCAAACCTCCTCCGGTTTCAAAGAACTTATATAACCCAACGCGGGCATATTACTTATATATTATATCATTATTTCATTCTAAAATCAATCTCAAACAGAGACATAAAACAACTTTCGGTTACATGCACAATTTGCATTCTTGAAGATTGTGCATTTTTTACATAAAATTTGACTTTTTTACTTAAAGAAGGGATATAATAAATCCTTATTGAAAAGAATAGAAGTAAACAGTATAAATTATGGAGGAAATATGGAAAAACAAATCTACTCAGACCTTGCTCTCGAGAGCAATTATACTCCTAAGATATCCTCATCAAACGCCCCTGAATATTCTGAGGATATAAACGGAGATATCAAGCTTTGCCGACTCGACATAAGCAGTGAGGAGCTGTCAAAAAAATACGGCCGCGCAAGAGGAAGATACGTGAGCGCAATATGCGAAAAAATATGGCTTCTTTCCGACGCTGAGATAGAATTTGCCGCCGATATTATCGGCTCTGAGATAAGAAAAATGCTTTCCGACGCCACCTCAAAAAAGATAGACAAAAATTTCAGCGTACTCGTCGCGGGACTTGGAAATTCCGAGATAACCGCCGATGCGATAGGACCTCTCACTACCGCAAAGCTCACAGTCACCCGCCACATCAGAGATATAAGCGAGGATATATTTCACACGCTCGGACTCTGCAATATAAGCTCGATAGCCCCCGGCGTACTCTCTCAAACAGGGATAGAAACGCTTGAGCTTATTCGAGGGGCGGTAAATAACACCGAGCCCGACGCCGTGATAGCCGTGGATGCCCTTGCCGCAAGATCCTGCGAGCGCCTCGGCTCGACCGTGCAAATATCCGACAGCGGAATCTGTCCGGGCTCAGGCATTGGAAATCTGCGAAAAGCGATAAATAAAGAAAATCTCGGAGTGCCCGTAATAGCGCTTGGAGTGCCCACGGTCGTCGATTCCGCAACTCTTGTTTACGACGCCATAGAGCGTTCGGGCATACGCGACGACGAGGGACGGCTCAAAGCCGTGCTTGACAATGAGAGAGGTTTTTTTGTCTCTCCGAAGGAAAGCGACGTGATCTCCGAGCGAGTCTCGCTCCTTCTCTCCCGAGCGCTCGACATCGCCTTTGCGGTATGACATATTTTTCTCTGCTCCGAATATATTTTAAATAGCTTATTATTGAAGGAGTGATAGACTATGCCAGGAAGAAAAAACAGACTGAATGCAAAAAAAGCATCCCCCGCTCTCTCCGCGCCAAAATTTAGGGCTGAGGACTATCAAGAGGACATACAAAGAAAGACTAACCGACTCTATAAAATATATCTCGCCACAACGCTTATGGTGGTCTGCCTTACAGTGCTTTTCCTTATTATCGGGATAAGTGAAAATTCCTCACTGAATTTTGAGAAGATATCCTCTTTCATCATTTCAAATCAACTGCTCGACCTATCGGGAGGCGCGTCCGGCACTATAAATTCCCCCACGCAAGACGAAAATAACGACATTTTTGACGTTAACAACGGAATCCTTATTCCATCGGGAGACCCCGACGACTCGAATACCGTCGTAGTCCCAGACAAAGCTCCCTCCGAAAACACCCCTCCCCTCTCTATTTACGACTTTGATTATTCAAAAGTCCCCGAGGGCGAGACAGCGATAATACCTATGGATCTCTCGCTTTCGTCGGGCGCAAACACCTACATATACAATTCGACAGGATACTCGCCAAACACAAAGGCCCTGCTTGCTTCAAGCTTCAATAGCTCCTCAAGCTCTCCCATTTATATAGCCAACAAAAGCGCCCCTCTCGTTCTGATAGTTCACACTCACGGCACTGAGGCATATTCGAAGGACGGCGCGATATCCTATCTTGACGACGGCAGCGAAATAGCGAGAAGCGAAAACATTTCACAAAACGTCGTCTCTGTGGGCGCTGTTATGGCGGATATTCTGAACCGAAACGGCATATCCACTCTGCACTGCACGATAATGCACGACAAGATACAGTATAAGGATGCCTACGCCCGCGCCGAAGCGACGATAAAGGAATATCTCGCAAAATATCCCTCTATCAAGCTCGTGATAGACCTGCACAGAGACGCCGTGGTAAAAAGCACGGGTGAGCTTGTGCGCCCCGTGACCTTAGTAGATTCTCAGCCAACAGCGCAGGTGATGTGTGTCGTAGGAAGTGACTGGGGCGGAGAAGCTTGTCCAAATTGGCAAAACAATCTCGCGCTCGCCCTTAAGCTCAGAGACGCGCTGAATACAAAATATGAAAACCTCTGCCGCCCCTCCTACCTCCGTTCCTCCACTTACAATCAGGAATTAGCTCCCTTCTCGCTCCTTTTGGAAGTCGGCGCTTCGGGAAACAGCCTCGAGGAAGCTAAACGCGCCGCATCGCTTGTGGCAGCCGAGCTGATACCCCTCATAAAAATGATGTAATTTATCAAAAAATATCGTTTTTGGAAAAATATTTTCAAAAACCCCTTTACAAGTCGAAAAATGTATGCTATAATTATTCCATAACAAGAATTATTCTGTAAGGAGTGTTATAGCTTATGGATTACATTGAAAGAATAAAAAAGATAAAAAACGAAAGAAAGATAACCAACGACCAGCTCTCTGAGATGACGGGCATTCCGCTTGGAACTCTCAGTAAGATACTTGCGGGAATAAGCGATTCCCCGAAGCTTGTAAATATAGTTGCCATCGCTGATGCGCTCGGCTGTACTCTTGATTACATCGTCAGCGGTGTAAGCGAGAACACAAATAACTACACCCTCTCGCCCGACGAAATATGTTTGGTTGAGAATTTCAGACATCTTGACGCCCACGGCTGTGAGCTTGTCAAAATGGTAGTTGAAAAGGAGCTTGAGCGCACAGCTCCAAATATGAAAAAAGGGTCGTCCACCGTTGTCATTTCAAAGAGCAGTGTAGCAAGAAAGATCAGCTATATGGAAGCGGCAGGCTCACTTGCCCGCAGAACTGTTCCCGTATATTCGCTCCCCGTCTCCGCAGGACCGGGCGTCTATATTGACGACACCTCTACCGAGGAGATAAGTATCCCCGACAACGAGAAGACCGCGGCTTGCGATTTTGCGCTCAGAATAAGCGGAAACAGCATGGAGCCTGTCTATCACAACGGCGACCTTGTTCTCGTTGAAGACTGCGACTCTGTCGAGGTCGGCGAGCTCGGCATCTTCGTTCTCGACGGCGACGGATATTTCAAGAAATTCGGTGGAGACCGACTTATCTCGCTCAATCCCGAATACGGCGATATACTTATGAAGAATTACGCCGAGGCAGTTTGCTGCGGACGAGTCATCGGAAAGCTCAAAAAAAGATAAAATAAACACAAAAAATATAAAAGCTCTTGATTTTCAAGAGCTTTTGTTATATAATTATATATTGCTAAGTATTATTTTTAAGAAAGGACTTGAACGCCCTTATGAACAAGATATTTATACCCGAAGGGTATTCACCGATACTCGACGAGTACAACACACAAAAAGCTATCGCATATATCAAGCAGACCTTTCAGCAGGAGTTTTCCGAGGGGCTCAACCTTAAGCGAGTTTCGGCTCCGCTTTTCGTAGCCGACGAGTCGCTCAACGACAACCTCAACGGATATGAGCGTCCCGTCTCCTTCGACGTTCCCGCCATAGGAGTCAATGCTCAGGTCGTTCATTCGCTCGCGAAATGGAAAAGAGTCGCCCTCAAAAAATACAATTTTTCGATAGGCAACGGTCTTTACGCCGATATGAATGCTATCCGCCGTGACGAGTCTCTTGATAACCTGCACTCTATATACGTTGACCAGTGGGACTGGGAAAAGATAATCACAAAAGACAACAGAAACATCGACTATCTGAAGCTCATCGTCCGTGCGATAGTAGACGCCATCTGCAACACAAACGACAGACTTCACGTCCGCTTCCCGCAGCTCAGAACCGAGCTTTGCCGCGACGTTGCTTTCATAACCACCCAAGAGCTTGAGGACCTTTACCCCGATATGACGGCAAGCGAGCGCGAGAGCGCATTCGTGAAGGAGCACAAGACCGCCTTCATTATGCAGATAGGCGGCAAGCTCCGTTCGGGCAAGCCTCACGACGGCAGAGCGCCCGACTATGACGATTGGCAGCTCAACGGCGACCTCTTTTTCTGGAACGACGTGCTCGGCCGTGGAGTTGAGATATCCTCTATGGGCATTCGTGTTGACGCCGAGTCGCTTGACAAACAGCTCACGCTTGCAAACTGCGACCACCGCCGCACTCTCCCCTACCACAAAATGCTTCTTGACGGCGAGCTTCCGCTCACGATAGGCGGAGGAATCGGTCAGTCGAGACTTTGTATGCTTATGATGGGCTGCGCGCATATTGGCGAGGTACAGTCGAGCATCTGGGACGCAGAGACCGTAAAGGCGTGCGAGAACGCGGGAATAAGACTGCTTTAAAAATTTTATAATAAAACAACGAGGCTGTCTCAAATGTAAATTTGAGACAGCCTCTCTCTTTCGGGGATAGGCAGATTTGAGAAAGAAGCGCCGCTTCGGTGGCGTGAGGCGTACAAAGGTACGTCGAGCCTCCGAAACGGCGGTAGGAAAAGTCCATTAAAATGAAAAATTTCGCAGAAATTCAACCTATTATTGTCTTACTTATAATTTAGTCTTTCTTTGAGATGTTTTTCTCTTTTTCCGGACTTTTTCGGTCTTACCAAATATGACATCGGCGTTTTTAATATTCCGCATTTCCTACTGTTCTGGGGTAAGGAATAACATGTCTGATATTGGAAATTCCCGTGAGGTACATAATGATGCCCTCAAATCCAAGTCCGTAGCCCGCGTGCTTCGTGCCGCCAAATCTACGGAGATTGAGATACCACCAGTAATCCTCCTCATTGAGTCCGCACTCAGCCATTCTCGCGGTGAGAACATCAATTCTCTCCTCACGCTGTGAGCCGCCGATTATCTCTCCGACACCAGGAACAAGAAGGTCCATAGCGGCAACCGTCTTGCCGTCGTCGTTCAGTCTCATATAGAACGCCTTTATCTCCTTCGGATAATCGATAACGAAAACGGGACACTTGAATACCTGCTCGGTAAGATATCTTTCGTGCTCTGTCTGAAGGTCTATTCCCCATTCAACAGGATACTTGAAGTCTGCTCCGCTCTTCTTGAGGATATCGACAGCCTCTGTGTAGGTCACCTTTTTATATTCGCTGTTCGCAAGAGTTATGAGTCTGTCCTTGAGTCCCTTTTCAACAAAGCTGTTGAAAAATTCTATCTCCTGCGGACAGTTCTCAAGCACGTGGCGAATGATAAACTGTATCATATCCCAAGCGAGCTGCATATTGTCGCTAAGGTCAGCAAACGCTATCTCGGGCTCTATCATCCAGAACTCTGCCGCGTGTCTTGCGGTGTTGGAATTTTCCGCGCGGAATGTAGGTCCAAAGGTGTATATCTTGCCGTAAGCGAGCGCGTAAGTCTCACCCTCAAGCTGACCCGAAACCGTGAGGTTTGCGGACTTTCCAAAGAAATCCTGAGAAAAATCTACGCTTCCGTCCTCGGTCCTCGGGGGATTGTCAATATCAAGAGTGGTAACACGGAACATCTCACCCGCGCCCTCACAGTCGGATGCTGTGATAAGAGGAGTGTGAACGTAAACGAAGCCTCTGTCGTGGAAGAATTTGTGAATAGCGTAAGCCGCCTCGCTTCTTACACGGAAAGCAGCCGAGAAAAGATTTGTTCTCGGGCGCAGATATGCCTGCTCTCTGAGGAATTCAACACTGTGGCGCTTGGGCTGAAGGGGGTATTCGGGAGTAGAAGTTCCCTCAACCGATATCTCAACAGCCTTTATCTCAAAGGGCTGCTTCATAGCGGGTGTAAGCTCTACCACACCCTTTATAACAAGCGACGCGCCAACGTTCTGACGAGCTATCTCGTCGTAATTTGCCACCTTATCGCGCTCAAAAACCACCTGAACGCACTTAAAGCAGCTTCCGTCGTTCAAATCTATAAATCCGAAAGCCTTGCTGTCTCGCAGGTTTCTGACCCAACCGCCAACGGTGACCTCTTTGCCGCCGTAAGCTTCGGGATTCTCATAAATTGATCTTACAAAATCTCTTTTCATACCGTAAAACCGTTCCTTAAAAAATAATCTACCCAATAAGTATAACACTATATCGCGCTTTTGTCAATCAAATTTGAATTATTTTCCCCATTTCTCATATATTATTATGCGCCTTTATCGCTCTTTTCCGCACAAGCAAAAACAAAAAGTAAAAGGGATCGCTCCGCTTATTTCGCAAAGCAATCCCGCTTTTTATGATTTTAAGGGGCTGAGTTATCAAGCTCAGCCCCTTTTGATCTTAAATTAGTGAATAATGCAACGCTCTGTGTCCTTATCAAAGATGTGGAGTCTGGACATTTCAAAGGATACCTTGATCTTGTCGCCAGCTCTTGTCTTAGAACGAGAGGATACACGTGCGATGAGGTTTGTCTCCTCGCCTACGCTGAGGTAGAGATAGATCTCTGCACCCATAAGCTCGGTAACGTCAACGTCAACCGCGAAGGAGCTCTCTGCAGCCTCGTCGATCTCTTCGCTGTCGCTGATAGACTCAGGACGGAGACCTGCGATAACTTCCTTACCTATGTACTCAGCAAGCTCGGGAGCTTCTGCCTTGTCCTTAGGAAGCTTGAGGGATACGTTCTCAAAGTTAAAGTAAACATCGTCACCCTTCTTTGTAAGTGTACCGTTCATAAAGTTCATCTGAGGTGTTCCGATAAATCCTGCAACGAATACGTTACAAGGAGAATCGTAAAGGTTCTGAGGAGTATCGACCTGCTGGATAAGACCGTCCTTCATAACAACGATTCTTGTTGCCATGGTCATAGCCTCTACCTGGTCGTGAGTTACGTATACGAAAGTTGTTTCAACTCTGTTGTGAAGTTTTGTAAGCTCGGTTCTCATCGATGCACGGAGCTTAGCGTCGAGGTTGGAAAGCGGCTCGTCAAGAAGGAATACCTTAGGGTTACGAACGATAGCACGACCGAGCGCAACACGCTGCTTCTGACCACCGGACAAAGCCTTAGGCTTTCTGTCGAGAAGGTGAGTAATGCCGAGGACTCTTCCTGCCTCTTCAACACGTCTCTTGATCTCTTCCTTAGGTGTCTTGCTGAGCTTAAGACCGAATGCCATATTCTCAAATACAGACATATGAGGATAAAGAGCGTAGTTCTGGAACACCATCGCGATCTTTCTATCCTTAGGTGCAACATCGTTAACGAGATCGTCTCCGATAAAGAGTTCACCCTCGGTGATCTCTTCAAGACCTGCGATCATACGGAGAGTGGTTGTTTTACCACATCCGGAAGGTCCAACGAGAACGAGAAACTCTTTGTCCTTAACTTCAAGGTTGAAGTCCGATACAGCGGTAACGCCGCCCGGATACTTTTTGTAAATGTGTCTAAGCGAAATGCTTGCCATTTGGGTTTCCTCCTAAAAATATATGGTGATTTGTTTTAAAGACAGTTCTTTACCCTAATATTGTACCAAATTTTCAACCAAATTTAAAGAGGGTAATTCTCCAAATTTTTATACATATATTTATGCACAATGCACAAAAGCGTCTTTTTGAAGGTTATTTCATACATAAGAGGGCTTTTAATATCGCTCAATCAGCTTTAATATATTAAAGATTTTTCATTGTAAGCGATATTCGCTTCTTTTTAAGATCAACAGAAAGCACCTTGACCTTGACCTGATCGCCAAGTGAGACCACCTCGGAGGGATGCTTTACAAATCTGTTTGAAAGCTCCGAGATATGAACAAGACCGTCCTGATGTACGCCTATATCAACGAACGCGCCGAAATCTATCACGTTTCTGACAGTTCCCTCAAGGATCATATCGGGCTTGAGGTCCTCCATACTCATTACGTCGTCGCGCAAAACAGGGGGCGGAAGCGAGTCACGCACGTCTCTGCCGGGCTTGAGAAGCTCGGACGTAATGTCCTTGAGCGTAGGCTCTCCAACACCAAGCTCTTTGCAAACGGCGCTTCTTCCCCTTTCCGCTATCTTGTGCTCAAGCTCGGAAAGCTTGCCTTTGGCAACGTCATCCTCGCTGTATCCAAACATAGCGAGAAGCTTTTTAGCCGCCGCATAGGATTCGGGATGCACGCCCGTATTGTCAAGTATCTCCTTCGAGTGAGGAACTCTGAGAAATCCCGCGCACTGCTCGAACGCCTTAGCGCCGACTCTCGGAACTTTGAGTATCTGCGCTCTTGATGTAAATTCTCCGTTTTCCTCGCGATATTTAACAATATTCTTCGCGCTCGTCATATTTATTCCCGAAATATAGGAAAGCAGAGCGTATGAAGCTGTGTTGATATCGACACCGACCGAGTTTACGCAATCCTCAACGACTCCCTGAAGCGCGCCGTCAAGTCTTGCGGGCTTCATATCGTGCTGGTACTGTCCAACTCCTATCGACTTCGGGTCTATCTTAACAAGCTCGGCAAGCGGGTCCTGCAAGCGTCTTGCGATAGATACCGCCGAGCGCTGCATAACGTCGAACTGCGGAAATTCCTCTGCCGCAAGCTTGGATGCCGAATATATCGACGCTCCCGACTCGTTTACTATTATATACTTACAAAAATCAAGTCCCGACTCCCTGAGAGTCTCCGCGATAAAGAGCTCGCTCTCCTTGGATGCCGTTCCGTTTCCGATAGCGATAACGTCTATATGGTATTTCTTTACCATAGCCGATATTATCTTCTTGCCCTCGTCTATCTTGAATTTAGAATGTGTGGTAGGATAGATGACCGCCGTATCGAGAACCTTTCCCGTTTTATCAACGACCGCCGTCTTACATCCGTTAACGTAACCGGGGTC
>JAZSBF010000069.1:0-8073 GCA_045602205.1 Eubacteriales bacterium | reverse complement strand
TATCTATCTTTCCGTCAACAAATCGAATACTGTTATTTCTTGTTCTCTCGGCATATACCTCGGCAAAATCCGCTCCGCTTGCCATCGCTACACCGAGGACCTCCTCTATCAGCTTCTTATCAAACATAGCTCTCTCCTTTTATCAGTTTTGGGAACGCTCTCCCAGAATAAGTCTGTACTTCTGATAAAAACTCTCAAAATATCCGCCCTCAAGCGCCTCTCTTATTTTTCTTGTGAGATTGTTGTAAAAATAAAGATTATGCGCAACAGCCAACCTCATTCCAAGCGACTCCTTTGCTTTTATAAGGTGTCTGACGTAGGAACGGCTGTAATTACGGCATGCGGGGCATCCGCAATTTTCGTCAAAGGGTCTTGGGTCTTTTGCGTATTTTTCGTTAAGCAGATTCATTTTTCCGTGCCAGGTAAAGAGATTTCCGTGGCGCGCGTTTCTGCTTGGCATTACGCAGTCGAAAAAGTCCACGCCCATATGCACTGCCTCGAGAATGTTGCAGGGTGTGCCCACGCCCATAAGATATCTGGGCTTATTCTTTGGCATATGCGGCTCGACCGCGTCGATTATGCGATACATATCCTCTGTTGCCTCACCCACGGCAAGTCCGCCTATCGCGTATCCCGCAAGGTCAAGCTCTGCTATCTGCTGCATATGGTTTATTCTGAGGTCCTCGTAAGTGCCGCCCTGATTTATTCCAAACAAGAGCTGGCTCTTATTTATCGTCTCGGGGAGCGAGTTGAGTCTATCCATCTCGTTTTTGCAGCGTACCAGCCATCTTGCCGTACGCTCACAGGACGCCTTTACGTATTCGTAAGGAGCAGGATTTTCTATACACTCGTCAAAAGCCATCGCTATCGTTGAAGCGAGGTTTGACTGTATCTGCATACTCTCCTCGGGTCCCATAAATATTCTCTTTCCGTCTATATGAGACGCAAAACGAACACCCTCCTCGGTTATTTTACGCAGCTGCGACAGTGAAAATACCTGAAATCCTCCGCTGTCTGTAAGTATTGGTCTCTCCCAGTTCATAAATTTGTGAAGTCCGCCCATCTCGTATTTGAGCTTGTCTCCGGGACGGATATGAAGATGATACGTATTGGAAAGCTCGACCTGACAGTCAAGGTCTATAAGCTCTCTCGACGATACTCCGCCCTTAATAGCCGCGCAAGTACCCACGTTCATAAATACCGGCGTCTGTATATCTCCGTGTACCGTGTGCAACCCGCCTCTCCTCGCGCGTCCGTCTGTTGCTAAAATTTCAAACATTTCTTTACCTTTCCCCTACTTTCTTTCGAGAAAGAAAGTAGGCAAAGAAAGCATTGGCATATAGTATGCTTTCTTCTATAATTAAACTTTCCCAATTTTATTTACCTTAATCCTTAACTCCCTTTCGAGAAAGAAAAGTAAGCAAAAGAAAGCATTGTAATTGGTATGCTTTCTTTTACAATTTAACTTTTATATGTAATTCAACTTCTTTCAAACTGGTGGTCTATCTTTTTCTTTGAAAGCTCCATAGCGACAGGTCTGCCGTGTGGGCAGAAGGTTATATCGGGAAGCTCGATAAGCTTGCCGATAAGCCACTCGACGTATTCGGGCGGATATTCCCTGCCCGCCTTTATCGCCGCCTTACAGGATGCCTGATAAAGAGCCTTTTCAAAGATGATATCCCTTGTAAGCATTGCCGTACCCGTGTTGCTTTTTATCCTCTCGGCTATGACCGCAAGCATATCCGAAACGGCGTCAAGGCTTATTCCCTCGGGAACTGCGCTCACGCTTACAGTGTTTCGTCCGCAAGTAAATTCAAATCCCACCGCCTCTATCTCGGCACGGTATTCTGATATGACCGCCACCTCGTCAGAGGTCATCATAACGTCAAGCGGAAGCATAAGAAGCTGTGAGAAGTGTTCCTTCTCGCGCATACCCGACTTGAGTTTCTCGAATATAACTCTCTCGTGCGCCGCGTGTTTATCGACAAGCAGCATCTTCTCGCCAAGCTCTACAACAACGTAAGAGTTGAACACCTCTCCCACTATTCTGTATTTGAGCGAATTTGCCGCGGGAGCCACGTTTTTTGCCTCTGTCTCCGGCAAAATATCAGCGGGGGCGCTCATCTTAATTGGCGCTTCGTCAGCCTTTTCGGGAGCTTTATATTCAGAAACAGATTTCTCTATTCTTTCAAGCTGGCGCTTTATACTGTTGTCAATCTTCTCGGGCGTTGCTGTCTGCTCGGGTATCTTTTTCCCCTCTGTCTTTGGAACTCCTGTCGGAGTGCCCGCACTGACAGTTTTTTCTTTTGTGATACCCACGTATTCTCTCGCGTATTCCTCAGCGGTCATACGAGTGAATTTATCCGTGGAAGCGCTCTTTTGCGCATTTGCCGAATAAAGCTCGGCAGATATCTGCCGCTTTTTAAGCGACTCCGTGCGCGCGTCGGCAATAGGCGTTTGCATATCAGAGACTCTGCCTACAAATGTTTGCTGCGGCTTTGACTGAATATTAAAGTCGGGTCTCAGTTTATTTTCTTCAAGCGCGTTTCTGACCGCGTAATATACCGCCTCAAAAACAGGCTTTTCGTTAGAAAATTTGACCTCAAGCTTTGCGGGATGAACGTTAACGTCAACTGTTGCGGGGTTAACGTTTATATAAAGCACGCAGCACGGAAATTTTTCGGGCGGGATATACGATGTATACGCCTGCTCTATTGCGGCGCACGCCGTTTTACTCTTTACGTAGCGTCCGTTTATAAAAAAATTCTGATAATTTCTGTTTGCCTTAACGTTATCGGGTCGTCCTATGTATCCGCTTATAGATATACCGTCGGACTCTCCCTCGACCGCTATAAGTCTTGACGCAAAATCGCGCCCGAATACAGAATACACTGTGTTTCGAAGATTTCCGTCACCAACCGTTTCAAGCCGCACACTGCCGTCAACGATAAGTCTGAAGGCGATAGAGGGATTTGAAAGCGCTATCTTCTCAACAGAGACGCATATTGCCGTTGCCTCGGTAACGTCCTTTTTAAGAAATTTTCTTCTTGCGGGAACGTTTGCGAAAAGATCCTCCACGATAACGGTAGTACCGTTTGACGCGGCTCTTTCATAGAGTCCGACTATATCTCCGCCCTGCGCTTCAAGCATAGCGCCGCTTTCGGCGTCCGCAGTTTTAGATATTATTCTCATATGCGAGACAGATGCGATAGCCGCAAGCGCCTCTCCGCGAAAGCCGAGAGTTACTATTCCCTCAAGGTCCTCCGCCTCTTTTATCTTACTCGTCGCGTGTCGTCTAATGGCTATGGGCAGATCGTCAGGCTCAATGCCGCAGCCGTTATCCGAGACTCGCATAAAGGTAATACCGCCGTTTTGTATTTCGACGGTTATCCTGTCAGCACCCGAATCTATTGCATTTTCAAGCAGCTCCTTTATCACCGATGCGGGTCTGTCAACCACCTCACCCGCGGCGATAAGGTTTGCCACAGCAAACGAAAGCACGTTTATCTTTCCCATTATCCACCTCTATGGATCATTTTAATCTCTTTTGTAAATTGAACAAAAAGCTCATCGCCTCATAGGGAGAGAGCGTATTTATATCGACAGCCTTCAGCTCCTCGATAACCTGATCGTTTATGCAATCGTCAAAGGTTATGAGTGTATCATCAACTGCCTCAGCGGGCTGATTCGATGCGCTTATAGCCTTTGATGTCGCCTCAACAGACGCAAGCACCTCTTTAGCGCGCTTTATTACCTCAGACGGAATTCCCGCAAGCTTTGCGACCTCTATTCCGTAGCTGTCATCGGTAGAGCCTCTTACTATCTTACGAAGGAAGGTTATATTATCCCCTCGCTTCTTTGCGGCAATGTTATAATTAACGACTCCGTCTATCTCATCCTCAAGCGAGGTAAGCTCGTGATAGTGTGTCGCAAAGAGCGTCTTTGCTCCTATCTTGCGGCTGCTCGTATATTCAACGATAGCCTTTGCTATGCTCATTCCGTCAAAGGTCGATGTTCCTCTGCCGACCTCGTCATAGATGATAAGGCTCTTTTTGGTGGCGTTTCTGAGTATATACGCGACCTCGTTCATCTCGAGCATAAAGGTAGACTGCCCTGACGCGAGGTCATCGGATGCGCCCACACGGGTAAAGAGCTTATCAACAACGCCTATTCTTGCCTCATTTGCGGGAACGAAAGAGCCTATCTGAGCCAGAAGCACGATTATTGCCACCTGACGCATATAAGTTGATTTTCCCGCCATATTAGGGCCTGTGATGAGCATAAGCCTGTTATGAGCCGTATCGAGCTCGGCGTCGTTCGGGACGAAATAGGTGTCCTTCACAAACTGCTCTACGACAGGGTGTCTTCCGTCCTTGATTGAGATAACGTCGCTGTCATCGACCTCGGGACGAACATATTTATTTCTGACCGCAACGGTTGCAAGGCTGAGATATACGTCTATCTTCGCTATATTCTCCGCCGCGTGTCTTATGCGAGAGCCATTCTCGGCTACAAAGTCTCTTACGGTGCAGAAGAGCTCATACTCGAGAGAGGACAGCTTGTCCACAGCTCCGAGTATCTTGGATTCCATTTCCTTAAGCTCCTGCGTTATGTATCTTTCGCAGTTAGCAAGCGTCTGCTTTCTTATGTATCTGTCGGGAACGAGGTTTACAAAGGATTTTGTGACCTCTATGTAATATCCGAACACCTTGTTATAGCTTATCTTGAGATTTTTTATTCCCGTAGCTTCTCTTTCCTCAGCGGCTATCTTCTCAAGCCAACCCTTGCCGTCTCTCATTATCGAGCGCAGCTCGTCAACTCCCTCGTCGTATCCGTCGGCGATTATTCCGCCCTCACGGAGAGTAAATGGCGGATCCTCGCATATCGCGCTGTTTATCATTTGCGAGACGTCCTCAAGCGTATCGAGCTCATTATATATCCCAGAGAGCTCCGAGCTTCTGCACGCGGATAACTTTTCCTTGAGCTCAGGCAATATAGCCGTCGTAGCCGAGATAGCCCTGAGGTCCTTGCCGTTAGCCGTTCCGTAAATTACCTTTGTGAGAAGTCTTTCAAGGTCAAGCACTCCGTCAAGAAGTATTCCTATCTCCTCGCGGAGCATATAGTCGCCGAAAAATTCCTCGACGGCGTCCTGTCTTGACGCTATCCTCGACGTGCTGAGAAGCGGATGCTCAAGCCAGTTGCGAAGCAGTCTCGCGCCGACTGCGGTGTGAGTCTTATCAAGCACCCAGATAAGCGAGCCCTTCTTTTCTTTGCTTCTCATAGTCTCGGATATCTCAAGATTTCTGCGTGTGTTTATATCCATTCCGAGATACTGAGAATCGTTATATACAGTCAGATTTTTTATATGAGAGATATCGTTTTTCTGTGTATCTGCTATATAAGACATAAGAGCGCCGAGCGCGCACACAAGCGAGTGATCCGAGAGAACGTCGTCGCGCAGTGTGTCGCCAAACTGCTCCTCTACAATAGTTTTAGCGCTCGCGTGGTCAAATCTTGCGCTCTCTCTGTCTCCAAGCATAGCCGAAAGTCTGTCGCGTATAAGTATCTCTGCCTCTCCGAGCTTTGCGGACGAGACATTTGTTATTACCTCTCTTGGCTGATAAGTTCCTATCTCGTTAGAAAGTCGGCTTATAACCTCGTCTCCCGAGAAGGATGTGGCGTATATCTGCGCCGTCGATATGTCGGCAAAGCATAGTCCGCACTCGTAGTCCCCAAGATATACCGAGCAGAGATAGTTATTCTTATTTTCGGTGAGCAGATTAGTCTCTATGAGAGTCCCCGGGGTAACTACTCTTATGACCTCACGCTTGACAAGTCCCTTGGCAAGCGCGGGGTCCTCGGTCTGCTCGCAGATAGCCACCTTATAGCCCTTTTCGATAAGCTTTCCGATATACCCCTCAGAGCTGTGAAACGGCACTCCGCACATAGGCGCTCTTTCAGCCTCTCCGCAATCTCTTCCCGTAAGCGTGAGCTCAAGCTCGCGCGACGCCAGAATGGCATCGTCAAAAAACATCTCGTAAAAGTCGCCGAGACGGTAAAACAGGAGGTAGTCCTTATACTGATTTTTTATCTCAAAATACTGCTCCATCATTGGAGTCATAAAAATATCCTCCGAAGAATAGATTTTTTATCGGCTTATACCGACCCTTAGTGACAACCGCCGCAGGTTGAACAGTTGTGTGTGCAGGAGGAGGGTGTTTCTCCCGTGATGTTTGCTGTTATCGTGGCGTTAACCGCGTTCATCAGCTCGTTTACCTCTGCCTGAGTCTCGCTGAGCTTTATAAACACAGGGGATTCTGTTATCTCCTTGTAAAGCTGGTCTATTCTGTTCTGTATTATATCGATAAACATAGTGTCTCTCTCAGGCTTTGTCATCTCTGCCTGAAGCGCTCTCTGCTGTACCTCGTATTCAACGAGCTTCTTCTGAAGCTCTGCGTCGGAGGTGTACTCCTTTTTTGCCTCTTCAAGCTTTATAAGTCTTTCGTCCTCTTTAAGTGTTTTGCCGAGAAGTGCGGCAAGCTCCATAATATCCATTTTTATATTCTCCTTGAATTTATTTTACTATTTTTCCGTAGAGAGCAAAGGTGTCTGCCCTCTCAATATATACGTTGAGGAATTTTCCCGTATCAGAATCGTCGCCATCGAAGAAAACTATCTTGTTTCCCTCGTTTCTTCCGCTAAACACGTCGGAATTATTCTTGCTTCTTCCGTCGCAAAGCACTCTGAGAGTCTTACCCTCAAGCGGCTTGTTCTGCTCAAGAGATATCGCGTTCTGAGTTGCAAGAAGTCTGTCAAATCTCTCGCTCTTGACCTTGTCGGGTATCTGCTCCTCCATCTCTGCCGCGGGTGTTCCCTTTCTGGGCGAGTAAATAAAGGAATATATCATATCAAAGCGGGCTCTGCGAAGAGCTGAGAGGGTATCCTCAAAGTCCTCCTCGCTCTCGCCTGGAAATCCGACCATTATATCCGAGGTGATAGCGGCGTCGGGCATCTTTTCTCTGATATAATCGACTATCGAGATGTATTTTTCAAAGGTGTAGCGACGGTTCATTACACGGAGCACCTTGTCGCTCCCCGCCTGCATCGGAAGATGGAAATGCCTTGCAATATGCTTTCCCGCTGCCATAACGTCGATGAGCTTATGTGTCGCGTCCTTCGGGTGACTTGTCATAAAGTGAAGCATATAGTCGCCCTCTATCGTATCAAGAAGCGCAAGCAGGTCAGCAAAATCGTAATCGTAGCCGCTGTCCTTACCGTAGGAATTTACGTTCTGACCCAGAAGCGTGATGTCCTTATATCCCGCGGCTACAAGCTCCGAGACCTCTTTGTATATAGCCTCTTTGGTTCTGCTTCTCTCGCGCCCCCTTACGTAAGGCACTATGCAATACGAGCAGAAATTGTTGCACCCGTACATTACCGACACCCACGCGCGAACTCGGTTCTCGCGGTATATAGGAAGTCCCTCGGCAACAAGGTATTCGCTCTCCTCTGGGCAGTACAATCTGCGCCCGCTTTCTCGCTTTTCGATTATAAGCTGAGGAAGTCTGTGAATAGACGACGTTCCGAAAACGAAATCGACGTAAGGATAGCTGAATTTTATCTCGTTGACTCTATGCTCCTGAGTGACCATACAGCCGCAGACGGCTATCATCAGCTCGGGATTTTTATTTTTGAGATGCTTATACTGTCCTATAACCGAGAGCGCTTTTTGCTCGGCATGCTCTCTTATCGCGCAGGTGTTGACGACGATAAGCGACGCCTCGGCGGCGGTTTTGGTGAGGTCGTATCCCATCGACTCTGCCATACCGATTATCTTCTCGCTGTCCGCCTCGTTCTGCTGACAGCCGAAGGTCATCACGAATGCGCGCGGACGTACACCATGTGTCTGTGCATATCTATCATTCTCAGCTTTTACGCGTTTTATATATTCAAATTGTTTCTCTATCTCGGAAGAAGGTAAAATATTGTTCCTTTTCTCTGCCATATTTAAAGCTTTCCGTTCCCTATAAATTAAAAATTTCAATAAAATCTCAATATAATATTATAATACAA
>JAZSBF010000068.1:0-10657 GCA_045602205.1 Eubacteriales bacterium | reverse complement strand
CGACCAAAGCTTCATCGTGATCCCTGCCGCATCATAGCCTGCGTTCTTTATAAGAAGCGCGGCTGCGGCGCTGTCAACGCCTCCGCTCATCGCCACAAGAATTTTTTCTTTTGTTGCTTTACCACTCATATTTCGTCAATGCTCCGTCTTCTCGCAGACCGTCAAAATTGTCGCGTCTGAGTATTTCGTATACGGCGATAGCCACAGAGTTTGATAGGTTCAGCGAACGAAGAGTATCGCGCATAGGTATGCGTACACAATTATCACGGTTTTCGTAAAGGAGCTCCTCGGGAAGTCCCTTTGACTCCTTGCCGAACATTATATAAACGCTTTCGGGGTACTCCTCGACCTCGGTATAAGCCCTCGGCGCTTTGGTGGTGTAGTAGTACACCGTGGCATCGGGATTTTTCTCATAAAAATCATCGAGACCTTCATAGTAGGTTATGTCAAGCTTGTCCCAATAGTCAAGTCCCGCTCGCTTGAGCTTTTTGTCGTCTATCGTAAAGCCCATAGGCTTTATTATATGCAAGGATGCTCCCGTTGCCGCGCAGGTGCGGGCTATGTTTCCCGTATTCTGCGGAATTTCGGGCTCGTGAAGAACGATGTTTATCTTTATCATCAAGAAATGCCTCTTAAAAAAGATATATTATAATATAATAATAAATATTATTTCCCAATTTGTCAAGGAGGTATGGAAAAAAGAAGGATAAAAATTTACAAAAGAATAAAATCTATTCTGTGTTTGCCCTTGAAAAAAGCTACAAGATGTAGTATAATTATATAAATATGTGTACGGGAGGTCTGTAATGGGACTTGGAGATAAGATTTTTGGAACATATAGCGAAAGACAGGTAAAGAAGCTTAATAAATACGTTGATTATATAGAGTCGTTAGCGCCCAAATATAAGGCGATGACCAACGAGGAGCTTTCGGGCACGACAAAAATTTTGCGCGAAAGACTTGAGGCAGGAGAGACTCTTGATGATATAATGGCAGACGCTTTCGCGGCAATACGCGAGGCAGACGACAGAATACTTGGAAAGCGCCCCTTCAGAGTTCAGCTTATCGGCGGTATAATTCTTCATCAGGGCAGAATTGCCGAGATGAAAACGGGTGAAGGAAAGACGCTTGTCGCAACTATGCCCGCATATCTCAATGCTCTCTCGGGCAAGGGCGTTCACGTCGTTACGGTAAACGACTATCTTGCAAGACGAGACAGCGAGGAGATGGGCAGAGTCTATGAGTTTATGGGACTTCGCACGGGCCTTGTCGTTCACGGCATCTCTCCCGAGGAAAAGAAGCTTGCGTATGAGGCGGATATAACCTACGGAACAAACAACGAGTTTGGCTTTGACTACCTTCGTGATAATATGGTGGTATATAAAGAGAGAATGGTTCAGAGAGGACATAATTTTGCTATCGTTGACGAGGTAGACTCTATACTCATAGACGAGGCGAGAACACCTCTTATCATATCTGGCGCGGGTGAAAAATCCACAGATATGTACGACAGAGCCGACACACTCGCAAGAAAGCTTCGCAAGTATGTTATCAAGGAGATGGATTCCAAGGAGAGCTACGACGATATCGACGCTGATTATATCGTTGATGAAAAGGCAAACAATGCGATACTTACTCCAAACGGCGCGAAAAAAGCAGAGGAATTCTTCGGTATAGAAAATCTCTCAGACCCAGAAAACTCCGAGATATCGCATCATATAAATCAGGCGATAAGAGCGCACGGAATTATGAAGCTCGACGTCGATTATGTAGTCAATGACAGCGGAGTTATGATAGTTGACAGCTTCACGGGACGTCTTATGCCTGGAAGAAGATACTCTAACGGACTTCATCAGGCGATAGAGGCTAAGGAAGGGGTTAAGATAGAGAAGGAAAATAAGACCCTTGCAACCATCACCTTCCAGAATTATTTCAGAATGTATTCCAAGCTCTCCGGTATGACGGGAACAGCGCTTACCGAGGATAACGAGTTCCGTGAGATATACGCGCTTGACGTAGTCGAGATACCCACCAATAAGCCTATGATAAGAGCGGACCATTCCGACGCCGTTTTCAAATCTGTCAACGGAAAATACCGAGCTGTTGTTGAGAAGATAATCGAGTGTAATAAAAAGGGACAGCCCGTGCTTGTGGGAACTGTCTCGATAGATAAATCCGAGGAGCTTTCGCGCAGACTTCGCAGAGAGGGAATACAGCATACCGTCCTCAACGCAAAATATCACGAAAGAGAAGCTGAGATAGTAGCGCAGGCAGGTAAGCTTGGAGCAGTTACGATATCTACCAATATGGCGGGACGCGGAACAGATATTATGCTTGGCGGAAACCCCGAATATATGGCGAAAAAGGAGATGCGCAAACTTGAGATGCCCGAGGAGCTCATAGCTATGGCTACGGGTACGGCTGAGATAGACGATGAGGCGGTCAAGGAAGCGAGAAGGATATATAAGGAGCTTTATGAAAAATATAAGGCTGAGATAGCTCCCGAGGCTGATAAGGTAAGAGAAGCGGGCGGACTCTTTATACTCGGTACTGAGAGACACGAGAGCCGACGTATCGACAACCAGCTCAGAGGCCGTTCGGGACGTCAGGGCGACCCCGGTGAGTCCAAGTTCTATATTTCGCTTGAGGACGACCTTATGAGGCTTTTCGGCTCGGAAAGACTTATCGGCATAGTTGACAGACTCGGACTTGACGAGGATACCCCGATAGACGCAAAGATACTTTCAAATACCATCGAGAATGCTCAGATGCGTATAGAGGATTCAAACTTCAAGAGACGTAAGTACGTGCTTACCTATGACGACGTTATGAATCAGCAGAGAAACCTCATCTATAAGCAGAGAAACGACGTTCTGAACGGTGAGAATATAAGCGATACTATACGCAAAATGATAAACGATACTATCGCAGAGACCGCCGATTCTTTCCTTCAGGGCGAGAGCGCAGAGCACTGGGATCTTGTCGGTCTTAAAGAGCAGTATAAAGGACTTCTCACGACTCCCGAGGACTTTGAGGAGCTTGACGGTCTTACCAAAGAGGGTATAACAGATACTCTTTGCGAGAGGGCTATGAAGCTTTATGATGAGAAGGTAGAGCTTATCGGAGAGGAACGATTCAGAGAGATAGAGCGCGCCGTGCTTTTGCAGAATGTTGACAGAGCGTGGATGGATCATATCGACGCGATGGACGATCTTAAGGACAGCATAAGACTTCAGGCTTACGCCCAGAGAGACCCTGTGACAGAATACAGAATTCAGGGGGCGGATATGTTTGACGTTATGGTGGGCGATATAAGAGAAAAGACCGCGAGAATGATACTCTCTATTACAGTTAAAACTCAGGAGGTAAAGCGAGTTCAGCTTGCGAAGCCCTTGCAGGAAGGCTTTGAGGGAAGCGGACCTAAGCCAGTCAAAAAAGTCAACGTGACCAAAAAAGCAGAGGCAAGTGTCGGCAGAAATGACCTTTGTCCCTGCGGCAGCGGAAAGAAATACAAAAAGTGCTGCGGCGCGCCCCAAGGTATGAATAATAACGGCAATTAACAGATAAAGTATCTGCAAAAGGGAAGTGAGCCGAAAAGCTACGTACCCTTTTGCAGATGAGCATAATTTCAAAAAAGGAAGTGACGGATATGGGATTTGGTGTCCTTTTCATCGGGTATTTTATAACTTACGCAATGTCGATAAACACCTTTGGAGTTTTTTTCAGACTTTTAGGTTATCTCGTTATGACATATGCGGGTGTGAAGCTCGCCTCTTATAATAAAAATTTCAGATATCCCGTATACGTTTCATCCGCGCTCGTGCTTCTCAGTGCTTTGGAAGCCGCTTCGTTTGTTACCGGATATCTATATGACAATATGGTTCTCGCCACAAATGTCTTTGGCGGAGCTTTTGACACCGTTATCGGATACGTTGACGAGATATTTGTGTTCGTATTACATATAACCTTGCTTATCGCGATACGCGCTATGGCAAAAGAGACAGAGATATCAAAAATAGAATACGCGTCGGTAAGAAATATCTTTTTGATAGCTCTTTACTGTGTTTTGCGTATAGTGGCTTATCTGCCGCTTCCGATAAAGGAAGCCTATAATAAAAATATGGGTGTTCCGCTCTTTATGTTTTATCTTGTGTTGATAATACTTGACGCAGTCATAATTTTCTCATGCTATTACGGTATATGTGACGAAAATGATACCGATATGAAACGAAAGCCCTCGCGCTTTGCGTTTATCAATAAGTATCGCGAGGAGAGCGACGCCAAGCAGGCAAAGGCAGAGGCGGAGATGGAAAAATACCGCAAAGAGTTGCTTGAACGCAAGAAAAACAAGAAAAAAAGAAAGTAAGGGGGGAATAAATATGGGTAGAGAAAAAACTAAGGATATAAAGCTTGGGTTTACATATATAGCTCTCGCGGCAGTATTCTTCTTTAACGCAAATATAAACGTTATCGATATTCTTCCCGATATCATAGGCTACCTTATTCTGACGGTCGCTATGGTAAAGCTGGCAGATCTTAATGAAGATATACAGACCGCCTTGCGCTTCTTCAAATATATGATATTCGTTGAGATAGGCAAGCTGCTCGCTATTATGTGGGTGTTTGGGCTCTCAAGGGTTGACGGGCAAAATACGGGAGTAATGCTTATTTCCTTCGTGTTTGCGGTTCTTGATTCGGTTCTTTTGTTTATCGCCTTCAGAAAGCTTTTTGACGGCTTGCTCGCGCTGTCTTACGTTCACCCGAGCAATTCGATATTGGGATTAAAAAAGAAGGGAAAGAAAAATCATATCGAGAAGGCAAAAAGCTTTACTTTGTTCTTCGTTATCTTCAAGCCTGTTATGGGACTTTTACCCGAGCTTACAAATCTCTCGACCTATCAATACGACGAGAGTAAGAGCGCTTGGCTGACGATATACGAATACATAGGACTTATGCGCGCGATGAGCTTTATCGTGGTGTTTGTCGTCGGATGCTTCTGGCTTTACAGATTTGTTACCTTCTTCAAAAGACTCGAGCGGGATACCGAGTTTTGCAACTCTTTGCGTGCCTCATACGCCGAGAATGTGTTGCCGAAAACGACTCTTTTCATTCGCAGAAATATAAGAACGGCGTTTTCCGCGTTCGTTATCGCGGCGTTCTTTATGATAGATCTCAGAGTAGATGATTTTAATATGACGCCCGACTTTATAGGAGCGATCATATTTATAGGCGCTATCTTCATAATGGGAAAATATATATCACCCAAAATAAAGAAGATATTTACAGCCGTTGTCTCTGTGTATGCAGTTTTATCTCTTGCGGCTTATATAGTTGAGATATCCTTCTTCAAGGAGTTTTACTACGGAGCTGTTTACAGAACGATGGAGGCGTATGGCGCGTACGTAGTTATGTGTGTCTTCAAAACGATTTCTTCGGTTGCTTTTTGCGCCTCGTTTGCAGCGCTTGGAGCTGTCTTCTTTGATATCATAGAAAAGCATACCGGATTTTCTTTACGCAGCTTACCCGATGCAGATAACGAAAGAATTTCAAAGTATCACAAAGAACAAAAGAAAAAGCTGTTGCTCTTGCTTGCGGGGGCTGTCATTCTCGTTGCGGGAGATATCTTCCAAACATTTTTTACGATAAGATTTGAAATTGCGGGGGCAATATCGGTGTTCGTATCTTTGATTTTTGCCATTATTATGCTAAAAACTACACGTGATATTTTAGAGGAGATCGAAACCAAATATATGCTCGATTAATTTTGTATGCTTTCTTGACATTTGCTTTAGCGTATGTTATAATTATTAAAGAATTTTGTGAAAGAGGAATTTTAAAGATGAGTCAGCAGAAAAAAATCAAAGGAATTATAGGAATCGCGAGTATAGTTGCCGCCGTTCTTTTTGTGGTATTGCTCGTTGTGGGCATCATATATAAGGGCGGAATACTTTCCAAGACCTTACTGATAGTTATTTCGGTTCTTTGCCTTGCGCTTGCGGCAGAGCTTGCGTATCTCTATATACTTCTCGGTGACACAAAACCGAACTATTTCCTTTTTGACCCCAATACAAACCGCAATGTCTCGGCTCAAAAGCTTACCTTTCAGCTTGTAAATTCGAGAATGAACAAATATCTTTCGGGCTTTGCTTCTTCCGAGGGAAAGATCTGGACAGAGGGTGTTTTTGATGATCCCGAGCTTGAGATCGATGAGAACTTCAAGCCGCTTATCGGATATAAGCTTCTCTTTGACCTTGCCGAGAGAGATTTTGACGCAGGTTGGAAGTGCTTTGACATGTCATCCGATAAAACCGTCGATTTTATCGCTTCGGCAATAGAGATGAACGGTGAGGACGAGGTCGCTAAAAATATAAGAGACCTCAAGGCAGTAAAGCCGACAAACCTCAAATACGTAAGAGACTATCTTGTAAGCAACAGAAAGTATCTTCAGACCAAGATGTATCAGTACGTTGTAGCTAATATAGACAAGTTTTGATTTTTATGAAATATCAACAATCCGCGCGTCGAAATTTCGGCGCGCGGATCATATTTTCTTGTTGAAAAATATGAATATGTGTGATATAATAAAGTTAATGTATAATTATCTTAAGGGTACGCTATGTTTTATATAAAAATTGCCGATTTGAACGTAAAAATTGATAATAAATATCCCCATGTGCAAAGACTTTGCGCAAAATACATTATCGGCGTGCCTGAACATGTCGATATCGAGGCTTCCGCATCTGAGGCAGAAATAGATAAAGAGATAGCAGAGTCTCAGTTTGACCATCGCGGATTTGCCGAGAGCGCTTGCATATACAGAAATATCTGCAAGGATCTGCCAAAGAAATTCAATGCATATCTGCTCCATTCCGCGCTTATTGAGTATGAGGGCAAGGGATACGCGTTTGCCGCCAAAAGCGGAACGGGAAAGTCGACTCATATCTCGCTTTGGAAAAAGCTTTTTGGCGATGGCGTCAGAGTGATAAACGGAGATAAGCCGATCGTCAGATATCTTGACGGCAGTTTTTTTGCGTACGGAACTCCGTGGTGCGGAAAAGAGGGGCTTGGCGCAAACGCATGCGTTCCGCTTAAGGCGATCTGCTTTCTTGAGCGCGATAATGAGAATTCGATAGCTCGGATATCTTCCGAGGATGCGGTCTCAAAGCTGTTTTATCAGGTACTTGTGCCCGACGATATAGAAAATCTTGATTCTTTAATTGCGCTGTTAGACTCCACGCTTGCATCTGTATCCTGCCATATTTTGAAATGCAATACGGATATAGAAGCCGCAAGGGTGGCTTACGAAGGAATGAAGGAATAAATATAGGTGATGAATATGAAAATAAGAGACGGATTTGTTGTTCGCGAGATAGCGGGTCAGTGCGTTGTCATCGCGCTCGGCGCTGCAAGCAAGGATTTCAACGGAATGATAAAGCTCAATTCGAGCGGAAAGCTTATATGTGAGAAATTGAGCGTCGGAGCGGAGCTTGAGGATATCGTCGAGGCTATGGTGAGCGAATATGACATAGATGCTGATAGCGCAAGACGCGATGCCCTAAATTTTATAGAAAAATTGCAGGGAGCAAATATTCTTGAATAACGGATTTTATTTAGAGGATGCTATCGATATCATAGAAGAAATACTCGAGTCGGGCGGAACGTTGCGCCTATATCCCCGCGGAACAAGTATGCTTCCGCTGATAGTCGAGGGAAGGGATTCTGTCGAGCTCAAGCCGTATGACAGAGAGCCGAGAAAAAATGATATCGCGTTTTACAGGAGAGATAACGGTCAGTTTGTTCTGCACAGGATAGTCAGAACGGGAAATGACGGTATATATACTATGTGCGGAGACAATCAGACCTCTCTTGAAAAAGGGATACGCAGAGAGCAGATCATCGCTTTTGCCGAAACTGTATACCGAAAGGACAGGGAGGTAAACAGCGAAAAATTCGGGTATAGGCTCTATCTCTTTTTCTGGCGTTTTATAACGCTCAGACGTGTAGTGTTTTTTTGGAAACGTTGCATAGGAAAGGTTGCGCGAATTTTCAAGAAAATGTTGAAAAAAACAGTTGACTAAAATGTCTGAATGTGGTATAATATTCGGGATACCTTGATGATGAAATTTGAGGCGTTCTAAAGAGACTTTGTTCGTTAAAATTAAAGAAAGGCGAGATTTAAAATGACAGTATTGTTGAAGAATGCGAAAATATTCAAAAACGGAACCTTTGTCGCTTCCGATTTTTTCGTAACCAACGGTATTCTTGCCCCTGTTGACGTTAAGGATAAGAGTCTTTGCAGTGATATTTCTGTTTATGAAAACTGTTATATTTTTCCCGGTTTTTGCGATGTGCACGTGCATTTTCGTGAACCGGGCTTTTCTTATAAAGAGACTGTAAAGAGCGGATCTCTCGCAGCGGCGAGGGGGGGATATACGGCGGTATGCACTATGCCAAATCTTTCGCCCGTGCCCGATTCCGCTGAGCATCTTAGGGAACAGCTTGATATAATAGAGCGTGACGCGGTGATAAACGTATATCCGTATGGAGCTATAACCGTTGGACAAAAGGGAGAGGCTCTCTCCGATATGGAGGCTATGGCAAAGGACGTTATAGCATTCTCCGACGACGGCAGAGGCGTTCAATGCGAGGCTTTGATGGAGGAAGCTATGCAGAGAGCCAAGGCGCTCGGCAAGAAGATAGTGGCGCACTGCGAGGATAATTCCTTGCTCTTCGGCGGATATATTCACGACGGAGAGTACGCAAGACTTCACGGACATAAAGGCATCTGCTCGGAAAGCGAGTGGGGACCGATAAAGAGAGATATTGAGCTTCTTAAAAAAACAGGAGCTTCTTATCACGTATGCCATATATCAACAAAGGAGAGCGTATCTCTTATAAGAGAGGCAAAGAGGGCGGGAGTTGATATCACCTGCGAGACAGGACCTCACTATCTCATAATGAACGATATGGATCTTCGTGAGGACGGCAGATACAAGATGAATCCGCCGATACGCTCCGAGGAGGACAGACTTGCGCTTATAGAGGGAATCATCGACGGAACGATAGATATGATAGCTACCGACCACGCGCCTCATTCGGTCGAGGAAAAATCAAAGGGACTTAAGGACAGCGCGATGGGCATCGTCGGAATAGAGACCTCGTTCCAGCTCCTTTATACGCATCTTGTTAAGCGCGGAATAATAACGCTTGAGAAGCTTGTAGAGCTTATGTCCGAAAATCCGAGACGCCGTTTCGGTATCGACAGCGACGCGGGATATAGCGTGTGGCAGCTTGAGGAGGAGTGCGTGATAGACCCCGAGGAATTTCTTTCTATGGGAAGGAATATGCCCTTTGGCGGCTGGAAGGTCTTTGGCAAAAATATTATGACTCTGCTCGACGGACAAGCAGTATACAGCTGTCCTGATAGAAAATGACTTTAACGGAGGAACGAATATGCAACAGCAGATACTCACGGTCAAGGAAAATAAAAAGCTGACCGACAATATCTACCGTATGATACTTTGCGGAGATATTTCCGCTATAAAAAATCCGGGTGAATTTGTCAATCTTGAGATCCCCGAGCTCTTTCTCAGACGTCCTATCTCGGTGTGTGACTTCGATAAGGATACTCTGACGATAATTTATAAGACCGTAGGCAAGGGAACTGAGAAGATGGCAGAAGCCGTAGCGGGTGACAGCTTTGACGTTCTCGTGGGACTTGGAAACGGATACGATACAAGTGTTTGCGGCGCTCACGCGCTCCTTATGGGCGGCGGCGTTGGCGTTCCCCCTCTTTATAAGCTTGCGAAAAAGCTTATAGCGGAAGGCAAGAAGGTAACGGTGGTGCTTGGCTTTAATACCGCCTCTGAGATATTTTACGAGGAGGAGTTCAAATCTCTCGGCGCTGACGTGAGAGTGACGACCATTGACGGCTCTTACGGCACGAAAGGATTTGTTACCGATGCGATAGCTGACGTTGATTATACATATTTCTACACCTGCGGTCCCGAGCCTATGCTCCGCGCGGTCTATAAGGCAACAAAGACCGAGGGGCAGTTCAGCTTTGAGTCAAGAATGGGCTGCGGCTTTGGCGCTTGTATGGGATGTAGCTGTAAAACTAATTTTGGAAATAAGCGTATATGCAAGGATGGACCTGTTTTCACGAAGGAGGAGATATTATGGTAAACACGAAAGTAAACCTTCTCGGTGTCGAGCTCGATAACCCCATAATCCCCGCCAGCGGAACTTTTGGATACGGACAGGAGTTCTCCGAAATATACGATATAAACTGTCTCGGTACTTTCTCCTTCAAGGGAACTACCGCAGAGGCTCGCTTTGGAAATCCTACTCCGAGAATCGCAGAGTGCACCTCGGGTATGATAAACGCGGTCGGACTTCAGAATCCTGGTGTTGAGGCGGTAAAATCATTTGAGCTTCCCGAGATGAAAAAGTTCTTCCATAAGCCCGTTATGGCAAACGTTTGCGGATTCTCGCTTGAGGAATACGCCCACGTCTGCGAGAGACTTGATGACGAGGAGCAGATAGGCTGGCTTGAGGTCAACGTTTCCTGTCCCAACGTTCACGGCGGCGGAATGAGCTTCGGTACTTCTCCCGAGGCTGTCGGGGAGGTCGTAAAGGCTGTAAAAAGGGTTACCAC
>JAZSBF010000067.1:0-31119 GCA_045602205.1 Eubacteriales bacterium | reverse complement strand
GCGCGACGCCTTTATATATCAAGTTTTCTACCGAAAAATTTTTAAAAATGCCGATTTTTTTTACAAAAGCCCTTGACAAGCAAAAAAAATAGTGCTAAACTATCGTTAACAGCTGTAAAAGGAGTTTACTCGTGATGAATTCTGTAGTTTTCGCAAACAAGTTTTTTTATTGCTTTTATTTTTATTGCAACCAATAAAAATAAAGGTGCTTTTTGTTGCGGATCTTAGTTTCATCTGTTTTCTATAAATCGAGAAATCAAAATGAAGCCTTTCCGGTGAAAAACACCGTAGGCTTCATTTTTTCTTTTAAAGCTATGCGGACGCGTAATTCTGATATTAAATTTAAATTCTAAAGTTTATAGGGGGCAAAAACATGATTGCTGTAATTAAAAAAGGAACTACCGAAAAACAACTTGAAAATCTTACTTCTTGGCTCAAGTCTCAGGGGCTTGATATCCATCTCTCGCACGGAAGTACTCACACCATCGTGGGTCTTATAGGCGACACATCGAAGATAGACGCAGATCTTTTGGCAAGCCTTGAGATCGTTGAATCCGTAAAGCGCATAAGCGAGCCGTTTAAGAGCGTAAACAGGAAATTCCATCCCGACAACAGTGTTATAAACATTGCAGACACCTCTGTCGGCGGAAATATATTCGCAATTATGGCAGGTCCTTGCTCGGTAGAGAGCGAGGAGCAGGTCATGGAAATAGCAAAAGCCGTTAAGGCAGCGGGCGCTACTATGCTTCGCGGCGGAGCTTTCAAGCCCCGTACATCGCCCTACGACTTTCAGGGTCTTAAGGCAGAGGGCATAGAATTTCTCGTAAAAGCTAAAAAGGAAACAGGACTTCCCATCGTCACCGAGATAATGAACGCAAACCATCTCCCTCTTTTCGATGACGTTGACGTGATTCAGGTAGGCGCGAGAAATATGCAGAATTTTGAGCTTCTCAAGGAGCTTGGAAGAACTAATAAGCCGATACTTCTTAAAAGAGGTCTTGCAAACACTCTTAAAGAGCTTCTTATGTCTGCCGAATACATTATGGCAGGCGGAAACGAGAATGTCATATTCTGCGAGAGAGGTATAAGAACCTTTGAGACCTACACGAGAAACACTCTCGACCTCTCGGCAATTCCCCTTCTGCACGAGCTTTCTCATCTCCCCGTAATAATAGATCCCTCTCACGCTACGGGAGCATCGAGACTTGTAAAGCCTATGGCTTTGGCGGCAGCCGCGGCAGGTGCTGACGGTCTTATGATCGAGGTACACAACGACCCCGCACACGCTCTTTGTGACGGAGCACAGTCTCTCACGCCTGAAGCCTTTGCGGACGTATGCAAGGCTGTAAATCGCGTACTTGAAGTAATTTAAAGTAATTTTAATTAATTTAGGAGCTTATTATGAAGGTTGGAATATGCGGACTCGGACTCATAGGCGGTTCTATGGCAAAGGCTTACAAAGCGGCGGGACATACCGTTTACGGATTTGATAAAGACAATGCTTCTCTCGGATATGCTATTCTGTCTGAAATATGTGACGGCGAGCTGAACGAAGAAACACTGGGGGATTGTGAGCTTGTATTTATCGCTCTTTATCCGCGCGCGGCCATTGAATATCTTGAAAAGATAGCTCCGATACTTGCCAATTCAGAAACTGTCGTTATTGACCTGTGCGGAACAAAAGCCGATATCTGCCGCGTTGGATTTGAGCTTGCCGAAAAATACGCTTTTACCTTTGTCGGCGGACACCCTATGGCAGGCACTCAATACTCGGGAATAAAATATTCGCGTGAAAATCTTTTCAAGAACGCCCCTATGGTTCTTGTACCCAAGGTTTGTGATGATATATATTTTCTCGAAAAGATAAAAAATCTTCTCTCCCCCGCTATGTTCGGCAGAATAACGGTTACCACCGCAGAAAATCACGATTCTATAATAGCCTTCACCTCTCAGCTTGCTCATATCGTCTCAAACGCCTACGTAAAAAGTCCCACGGCTCAAAATCATAAGGGATTTTCCGCAGGAAGCTACAAAGACCTTACCCGAGTCGCTTGGCTGAACGAGAATATGTGGAGTGAGCTTTTTCTTGAAAACAAAGAGCCTTTGCTCTTTGAGATAGACAATATCATCGCATCTCTTTTGGAATACAGAGATGCAATATCGGACGGAGACGCTGAAAAGCTTACCGCGCTGTTGCGCGATGGACGTATCGCGAAAGAAAAGGTTGACGGTTGAGGATATTAAAATAAAATGAAAACTATCACTGTAAATGCATCAACAAAATACGACGTAATAATAGACAGAGGAATACTCTGCCGCGCGGGCGAGCTTTCGCTGTCGGTCTGCAATCCTTGCGCCGCCTGTATAGTTACCGACGATACGGTGGACGCCTTGTACTCGGAGACCCTCGCATCTTCTCTTACAAAAAGCGGATTCAAAGTAGTAAAATTCGTAATACCGCACGGTGAGGAGTCGAAAAGTACAGCTTCTCTCGTATCACTTCTCGAATTTCTTGCAGAAAACCACCTCACAAGAAGCGATTGTATATTTGCCCTTGGCGGAGGAGTTGTGGGAGATCTTGCAGGCTTTGCCGCCGCAATATATCTCAGAGGAATAAAATTCATTCAGCTGCCGACCACACTACTTGCGGCGGTAGATTCCTCGGTTGGAGGCAAGACCGCAGTTGATCTTGCCGCTGGAAAAAATCTTGCGGGAGCGTTTCACCAACCGTCGCTCGTCATATGCGATCTGAATACTCTCGATACACTTGAGCCAAACGTCTTCGCAGACGGCTGCGCCGAGGTGATAAAGTACGGTATAATAAACGACAGAGCTCTCTTTGAGCTTATCAAAAACGGTATACGCGAAAATATTGAGGAGATCGTGGCAAGCTGCATCGCAAACAAAGCAAATATCGTTGAGGCAGACGAATTTGATACGGGTATGCGACAGCTCCTGAATCTCGGTCACACAGTAGGGCACGCGATCGAGGCGGCTTCATCCTTTACTATATCGCACGGAAGTGCCGTAGCTATGGGAATGGTCATAGTAACTCGCGCCTCTCTCTCTCTTGGACTCTCTTCGGAGGAGACCCTTTCCGAGATAATCGATATTCTCAGGGCGGCTTCTCTTCCCATCGAATGTCCTTACGGTGCAGAGGAGCTTACGGCACTCTCACTTGGGGATAAGAAGCGAATGGGAGATACGATAAATATTGTGCTTCCTCTTTCGATAGGAAACAGCGTGCTCCACAAAATAAAGGTAACAGAACTTAAAGATTTTATAGCCAGAGGTCTTAAATAATGAAATTAACGGTAGCAGCATCTATACCAGAAGGAAAAATAAAGGCGATAGCTTCAAAATCCGCCGCACATAGAGCGCTTATCTGCGCGGCTTTTGGAAACAAAAGCGCCAATATAGTGTGCGAGGAGATAAACGACGATATCTCGGCGACGGTAAGATGTCTTTGCGCTCTTGGCGCAAAGATAACAAGGAGAGACTCAAGCTTCGTCGTTCTCCCGATAAGAACACCGAAGCAAAATGCTATACTCGACGCGGGTGAGAGCGGCTCTACCTTGCGCTTCCTTCTGCCGATAGTCTGCGCGCTCGGATGCAATTCTTCTTTTTTGATGTCAGGCAGACTCTCAGAGCGCCCACTCTCTCCGCTGCGCGAGGAGCTTGAAACTCACGGCGCCGTAATATCAAAAACAGAGTCGGACAAATTGTCGGTCAGTGGCAAAATATCCGCAGGAGAATATCATATAAGAGGAGATATCTCATCGCAGTTTATAAGCGGATTGCTTTTTGCGCTTTCACTTATCGAGGGAGAAAGCACGCTCACCGTCGAAGGAAAGATAGAGTCCGAGCCATACATAAATATGACGCTCAACACCCTTTACGAGTTTGACGCCGAGCCAGAGAGAAATGATAATACTTTTATTATCACGGGCAGACAGAAATTCAATTCCCCCGAAAATCTGAGTGTCGAGGGCGATTGGTCAAATGCGGCGTTTGCGCTCTCTGCGGGGGCTATCAGAAAGAAATCCCGTGTCAGCGTATTCGGACTTGACCCCGAATCCTCTCAGGGTGACAGAAATATTATCGAAACGCTCGTCCGCTTTGGAGCAGACGTACGCCGAAAGGGAGACTGCTTCACAGTCCGCGGAGAAAAACTATACGGAACAAAAATAAATGCCGCTAACATTCCCGACCTTGTTCCCATACTCGCCGTTGTGGCGGCGGCAGCAGAGGGACAGACCGTAATATACGGAGCGGCACGGCTTAAGATAAAGGAAAGCGACCGTCTTTTTGCTATCACAGACGTCCTCTCAACTCTCGGAGCTGATATCACCGAGACAGATGACGGTCTTATTATAAACGGAGGCTCTCAGCTTTCGGGCGGCACAGTTTCCTCTCACAACGACCACAGAATAGCTATGAGCGCGGCTGTGGCATCTATTCTCTGCGAAGCTCCCGTAAGTATAACGTCGGCAGAGGCTACGTCGAAATCCTACCCCTCATTCTGGGACGATATGAATACTTTGGGATTCTCAATTACTAAAGACGAGGAATGATATATGTCTACTCAATACGGTAAAAATCTGAAAATAACAATATACGGCGGCTCGCACGACAGTGAGATAGGAATTATCGCAAAGGGTTTGCCGCGCGGATTTGTTCCTGACATAGAGCTTCTCAGACGCTTTATGAAAAGACGCGCCCCGGGGCAGAACGCTTACTCGACAACGAGACGCGAGGCAGACGAGCCTGTGTTTCTCAGCGGAATCGAGGACGGCGTACTTAACGGCGAGAAATTTCACGCCGTAATATATAACACGAATCAGCGCTCCTCAGATTACGCATCCTGTGAGTTCGTTCCCCGCCCCTCTCACGCCGATTTTGCGGCGAGAATGAAATATGGGGATAAAGTAGATCTGCGAGGAGGAGGACATTTTTCGGGCAGACTGACAGCTCCTATGTGCATCGTTGGCGGAATCTGTCTCCAGTATCTCGCCTCGCGCGGAATATACATAGGTGCGCATCTTTTGTCTGTGCTTGATGAATACGACTCCTATTTCGACTCCGTCAATCTTGATAAAGAAACGCTTCTCACCGCATCTCGCTCGGATTTTCCTGTTCTTGATCAAAGCGCAGGCGAGCGTATGAGAGAGAAAATAGAGGCGGCTCGCCTTGATTGCGACTCTGTCGGCGGTATCGTCGAATGTGGTGCTATCGGACTTCCCGCGGGACTTGGCGAGCATATGTTTGACGGAGTTGAAAACAAGATATCCTCGATAGTGTTTGGAATTCCCGCCGTTAAAGGAATTGAATTCGGAAACGGTTTTGAGTGCGCTCATCTGAAGGGCTCTGAAAACAACGATGCCTTCCGCACAGATGGAAAAAGAATATATACTACGTCCAACAACGCGGGAGGGATACTCGGGGGAATGACAAGCGGTATGCCGCTGATTTTCCGAGCGGCGATGAAGCCGACTCCCTCTATATTCAAAGAGCAGGACAGCGTGGATATGATATCTATGACAAACAAGACCCTTTCTATAAAGGGCAGACACGATCCCTGTGTAGCCGTCCGCGCCGTCCCCGTTTTTGAGGCGGCAACGGCAATTGCTATCACAGATATGCTCCTTGACTCGAGCAACAGTTAAATTTTTATACTTAAAAGGTTACTATGGCTCTTAGCGCAAAACACACAAAGCTTGCGGGATATATCGGTTATCTCACTCAAGCCTTGATAATCAATTTCCCCCCTCTGCTTTTTATAACTTTTATAAACACCTACGACATTTCTATATCTATGATAAGCGTTCTGATAGGAACAAGCTTTATCGTTCAGCTTCTCGTAGATGCCTTTGCCGCAAAGTTTTCGACAAGACTGAATATACGAAAAACTATGATAACGGCGCTCATTCTTGCGGCATTGGGAATATCAAGTTATGCCTATCTTCCCGATATAATGCCGTCTCCCTTCATCGGTCTTTTTATCTCCACGTTTGTATCCAGCATAGGCGCGGGATTTGTGGAGGTACTTGTAAGTCCGATAATAGAGGCTTGTCCCACAGACGGAAAAAGTGCCGCAATGAGCATATTGCATTCGTTTTACGCTTGGGGACACGCGGGAATAATCATTCTTTCAACGCTTTTCTTTAAGCTTGTCGGAATTGAGCATTGGCGTATACTTGCTTGTATATGGGCTGTCATTCCGCTGATTGGAATGCTTGCCTTTTCGGTAGTACCTATATATAAGCTTGCAAGTGACACCGAGAGCGATACTCTGACAGTAAACAGACGACCCGCTTGGCGTTCGGGAATATTTATCGTATTTTTTGTAATTATGGTATGCGCGGGCGCTGCGGAACAAGTAATGGCGCAGTGGGCGTCCACCTTTGCGGAATCGGGACTCGGAGTTCCGAAGGAGATAGGAGATATCCTCGGTCCGTGTGCCTTTGGACTCTTTATGGGGGTATCAAGAGTAATATACGCGAGGTTCAGCCACATACTTGACCTTAGAAATTATATCTTCTATTCAAGCATTATATGTGTATTTGCATATCTTACAGCCGCAATCTCGCCATCTCCGATAATATCGCTTATAGGCTGCGCCGTCTGCGGACTTTCAAGCGGAATGATGTGGCCCGGAACATACAGCCTTGCAACCGAGCGCATCCCAAATATGGGTATGCAGGTATTTGCCCTACTTGCTCTTGGCGGAGACGTTGGCTGCGCCTTAGGTCCTGCCGTTGCGGGTTGGATAGCCGAGCTTCTCGGAAATGATCTAAGAATAGCCTTCGCTATATCTGCAATATTCCCTCTTATCATTGTACTTCTATTATTAATATACGTAAGAAACAGAAAGGATAAACCCAAAAATGAAAGACATTAAAAATCAGGACCTTAATGCCCTCCGCTCCGAAATTGATAATATAGACCGTGAGCTTGTCTCTCTCTTTAAAAAAAGAATGGAGGTCTCGGCAAACGTTGCCGAATATAAGCGTCAGAGCGGTATGAGAGTGCTTGACCCTTCACGCGAGCGCGCGCTTCTCACAAAGGTAGCGGAGCTTTCGGGCGAGGAGTTTGAGGATTACACAAAAACTCTTTACTCAACCATACTCGACATTTCCCGCTCGTATCAGCACAAATGTCTCGGCGAGACCGCAGCGCTCTCTGAACTTATAAACAACGCTGAGCAAAACACCGCAAAATTATTCCCCGAGTCTGCTATGGTTGCCTGCCAAGGCATTGAAAGCGCTTACTCTCAGATAGCCGCCGAAAGACTTTTCCGCTCTCCGTCCATAATGTTCTTTTCAAATTTCCAAGGTGTTTTCTCGGCTATCGAATCGGGTATGTGCCGTTATGGAATACTTCCTATCGAGAACAGTACCGCCGGATCTGTAAAGCAGGTATATGACCTTATGATAAGCCGTAAATTCAAGATAGTTCGCTCGGTAAGAATAAAAATAGATCACAATCTTCTCGCAAACAAGGGCGCTTCCCTCTCGGATATAAAGGAAATTTTTTCACACGAGCAGGCTATCGAGCAGTGCTCCGATTTTATTGCAAAGCTTGGAAACAATGTAAAAATAACCCGTGTTGAAAACACGGCTATGGCCGCAAAAATGGTCGCAGAGTCGGGCAGGACCGATATAGCCTCGATATCCTCCCGCGCCTGCGCATCTCAATACGGTCTTTCAACGATATCCTCGGATATACAAAACAGCGGAAACAACCATACTCGCTTCATCTGCATATCAAAGGAGCTTGAGATATACCCCGGAGCTGACCGCACAAGCCTTATGCTTGTAACTCCCCACAAGCCCGGTGCGCTCTATAAAATGCTTGCTCGCTTCAACGCGCTTGGAATAAACCTTCTTAAGCTTGAATCGCGTCCCATTCCCGAGCGTGATTTCGAATTTATGTTCTACTTCGACCTTGAAGCCTCGGTATATTCTCCAAAGCTTGCACAGCTTCTTGCCGAGCTTGAGCAGGAATGCGACGAATTCACCTATCTCGGCTCATATTCTGAGGTAATATAATGAGATCGGGATACAAAAATATGAAATGCGGTCTTATCGGCGAGCATCTCGGACACAGCTTCTCTCCGCTTATTCACAGCGAGCTTGCAGACTACTCATACGAGCTTTGCGAGCTTCCCCGTGAAGAACTTGGAAGTTTTATGCGAAGCCCTCGCTTTGACGCATTTAACGTAACTATCCCCTACAAAAAAGAGGTTATTCCATATCTCGACCATATTTCGCCCGAGGCGCTTGCGATAGGCTCGGTAAATACCGTAGTGCGCGACTCTGAGGGCAAGCTCCACGGCTATAATACCGATTACTTTGGTTTTTCCCATATGATAGAGCTATCGGGTATTGATATGCTCGGCAAAAAGGCTATCGTTGTGGGCGCGGGGGGAGCTTCGCTTACCGTGTGCGCCGTATTGCGCGACAAAGGCGTAGGAGAGCTTACCGTCATTGCGAGAAAGGATAATACTCCCGAAAATCTGGCTAAATACGCTGACACGGAAATAATTGTAAACGCCACGCCCGTCGGAATGTATCCGAATAACGGCGTATCTCCTATCCCACTTTCTCTTTTCCCCCATTGCGAATGCGTCTTCGACCTCATATTCAATCCCGCTCTCACACAGCTTCTTATCGATGCGGAGTCGAGAGGGATAAAATACGTAAACGGTCTGCCGATGCTCGTTGCGCAAGCGGCAAAAGCCTTTGAATTTTTCACGGGGGATGATTGCGAGGAAGGTTGTATAGAAACCATAACCTCACTCGTTTCACAAAAAACCAAAAATATCGTGCTTGTGGGTATGCCCGGTTGCGGAAAAAGCACTGTCGGCGCGCTTGTGGCGCGTAAGCTCGACAAAATCTTTATAGATGCCGATGCCGAATTTAAAAAAATGCACGGCATATCCCCTGCCGAATGTATAGAGAATATGGGCGAGGACACTTTTAGAGAGCTTGAGCATAAGACGACGATAGAGCTTGGAAAACGGAGCTCCTGCGTTATTGCTACGGGTGGTGGAGTCGTTACGCGTGAGGCTAATTATCTGCCCCTGCATCAGAATAGCGCTATCTTTTTCATCGAGCGTGACCTTGCCGCTCTTGCTTGCGAAGACAGACCTCTATCGCAAAAAAACTCGCTTGACGAGCTTTATAACAAGCGAATAGATGCTTACCGCCGATTTGCCGACGTAACCGTATGTAACAGTGAAACGCCCGAAATCACCGCAAATGATATAATTTTAAAATTTAAAGATCTTGATAAATAATTTTTGCGCGAGAATGGAGCTATCCCTCTCGCGACAGAATGGAGTTTAATATGAAGATACTCGTTATAAACGGTCCAAATCTTAATATGTTGGGAATAAGAGAGCCCGATATATACGGAAAGCAGAGCTTTTCGGAGCTTGAGAAATTTATCCTCTCCTCAGCCAAGGAGCTTGATATTGAAGTGTCACTCTTTCAATCAAATCACGAGGGGGAGATAGTGGATGTCATACAGTCGGCATATGGCGTATTCGACGGCATCGTCATAAATCCCGCGGCTTATACTCATACAAGCGTAGCCATACTTGACGCACTGGGGGCAGTCGCAATTCCAACCGTTGAGGTGCATCTTTCGGATATAAACACACGAGAGGAATTCAGACGCTTCTCATACGTCTCGCTTGTCGCGAAAAAGACGATATGCGGGCTTGGATTTGAGGGATATAGAAAGGCTCTTGAATTCTTCAAGTAAAAAAGGAGCTTTCCGTGAAAACTGTTTTTGAACTGAACAACAAATTGCAGTTTGACAAAGACATATTTGAGCGTATGCAGAAAAACGCATCGGATATATTAAGTAACGCTACCAAAGAGGAATATACACAGGCGATAGTTTTGCTCTCATCAAAAGGTAAAGAATACAGCAGGGTCATCAAAAATGCTTTATCACAAGATAAAATTGACGAAGCTTCTCTGCTTGAAACTTTAATAGCAGAAAACGATACCTATATATACCGTGTTTTGTGTATGTGGCAAGACGGTGGAATAGACATCCCTTCGCTCAAATTCAGGAAAATGCTTTGTGAGTCAAGCAGTAAAAATCTTGAATCGGGAATATTCGTCAAAACAAAGGACGGATATTCGGTAATAAATTTATCCGTAACATTAAAATAACCATTCCCCGACTGAGACTAAGCTCAGTCGGGGAATAATTTTATTCGGAATAAAAAAAGCACAACAGAGATCCCTTCTGCGCGATTGATATCATAAGATTGATATTCCGCAAAAAGTAATGACCATTGTGCGTAACGCTGTGGAGTTGGTGCCGCCGACAGCTTTATCATTATACCTTTTTTTCTTCAGTTTGTAAATATCCATTTTATACGATTTTTTCAATAAATTTTCGTGAAAAACGATACACATTAGAAATTTTTATAAAATTCGACATAATATTTGTTATAATTACACATCAAAACAATCGTATAGTCGTGGTTTTGTCGTAGATGCTTTAAGGATATTGAATTTTATTGTTGAAAAATATCTTGCATTATGGTATTATATAATTGTAAATGTGAACTTTGGTTGTTTTATGGAGATATTATGGATAACAGTGAAAAAATTTGCGACCGCGCAGTACTTGTCGGAATAGTAACAAGAGGAGAGAGCGAGGAGGAGCTCCATAAAAGTCTTGATGAGCTTGAACGCCTTCTTGATACAGCGGGGGGAGAAGCTATCGCAAGACTTACTCAAAATAAGGAAACGCCCGACCCCAGAACACTTATAGGCAGCGGCAAGGTCGCTGAGCTCGCCTATATCTGCGCCTGCAACGATGCAACACTTGCGGTGTTTGACTGTGACCTCTCTCCCTCACAGATACGAAATATTGAAGATATACTTGGAGATAACGTAAGAGTTATCGACCGCTCTATGCTTATACTTGATATATTTGCACTTCATGCCGTTACAGGCGAGGGAAAGCTTCAAGTCGAGCTTGCTCAGCTCAAATACACCGCGCCGAGACTTATAGGACACGGTGTTGATATGTCCCGTCTTGGCGGCGGAATTGGCACACGAGGACCGGGAGAATCCAAGCTTGAGTCCGACAGACGCCATATGAAGCGGCGCATAAACTCTCTTGAGGCGCAGATCGCCGAAATGGAGAAAAACAGAGCAACTATGAGAGCCTCGAGAGACAGAAGCGGAATACCGAAGATCGCTATTGTCGGATATACCAACGCGGGCAAGTCAACACTTCTTAATAAAATGACCGACGCGGGTATTCTTGCCGAGGACAAGCTCTTCGCAACTCTCGACCCCACGACAAGAAAATTCGAGCTTCCCTGCGGTGAAAGCGTTCTGCTCACCGATACCGTAGGATTTATAAACAAGCTTCCCCATCACCTTATCAGCGCCTTTCGTTCAACGCTTGAGGAGGCGTGCTTTGCGGATATTCTGCTCATCGTGATAGACGCGTCAGACCCCGAGTTCCGTATGAGGCTTGAGGTAACGGAGAAGCTTCTCGAAGAGCTTGGCGCAGGCGGAAAACCCACGTTGTATGTTTTCAACAAGTGCGATATGGGCATTGCAGAATTTGCAGGCATTGGCAAGGCTGCTTCCTCCGAAAATACAGTCTATATCTCGGCAAAAACAGGACAAGGCATAAATCTTCTCATATCAAAAATAGAGGAATTTATTCTTGACGGCAAAAAACGTGTCACTTATCATATCCCCAACAGCGAGGCGGGAGCGCTTAATATACTTTACAAAAACGCCACCGTTGAGAATGTGGAGTATTCTGCCGAATATATTCTTGCAACGGCGCTATGCGACGCCAAGGCAAGAGGACTTATGAAAAAATTTGCCATAGATGACAATGACGAAGAAAAAGAAGAGGACTACACAGATTGAGCGAGAAACAATTTTTTACGACTGTTGAGCACGAAAGCTCTGAAGAATTTGAGGAGAGAAAATCCCTTTTTATCGGACACGCAATTCCAATAAAAAGCGCAGATGAAGCCCTTGAATTTATAAAGAAAAAGAAACGTGAATATGCGGATGCCACTCACAATGTCTTTGCTTATATACTTGAGGATGGAAGAATAGCCAAATATTCGGATGACGGAGAGCCGCAAGGAACTGCGGGAATGCCTGTTCTTGATACTATAAAAAAAAGCAACGTTGACGGAGTCTGCGTTGTGGTAACAAGATATTTCGGCGGTATTTTGCTGGGTGCGGGTGGACTCGTACGCGCGTATGCTCACGCGGCAAAGCTGGCGCTTGAGGGCGCAAACATCATCACCTATGAAAAATACGATATATTTTCTCTCAGATGCGGATATTCCGAATATCAAAAATATCTCCCCCTTCTCTCCTCATTTGACGCTATTATAGACGACACGGTCTTTGAAGCGGACGTAAAGGTCGTATTTGCGATAAAGCAAGGCGTTGATGCCAAGCTCTTGCCAAAGATATCCGAGATATCATTTGGAAAAGACCTGCCGCTAAAGGAGGGAGAGCGCTTTGATTACAGATAATCGAGATTTGAAGAAATCCTCTGCTGTTACAGCTCTCTTGCTATTGGTGATAATTCTGCTTTGCTCCTGCTCTCCCGACACCAATTCATATGAATATCTTTTCGAGGGCGGGCGAGATGACCTTGAGGAACTTCCCATTGAAATAGACACCTTGTTTATTGTTCTTCCGGCAGATGCTTCGGGCAATATCTATGATGCTACTGTATCACTCGCTCAAAAAATAGAGGAAAACACGTTAGCAGATACAAGTATCGTTTACGACTATGAGAAGATTCAGCCTAAAAGCGACGATATGCTTATCCTTGTCGGAAAGACCGCTTACGACGAAAGCCAGCGCTTTTTGCGTGATTTCAGAAAAGACGATTTTGGATATACATATTCCGACCGCACTGTTTTGATATGCGGAGTTTGCGAGGGCTCTATTTTGTCTGCTATCGAGAAATTCCGCGAAGATGTCGTGCTCTATGCCGACAGCGAGCTTTTTATAAGTGAAGGAACAGAATATATATTCCGCGCCGACTACAACATAAAAAGGATAACTCTCAACGGATATCAATTATGCGACTATTCTCTCGTATACCCTAACGGAAATACCGACGCTTTCGCGGTGGCTTCCTATTTCCGAGGAATAGTAGCCGAAAATACGGGCTATTATCTTGATATAAAGAGCGACTCTCAGATATCAAAGAACGCACGCGCTATATGTGTTGGAAAAACAAAACTCGACACTACCGTATCTGAGGACATAGGAAAGGGTGAATCGCGTATAAGCGAATACCCAAGCGGTATATCTCTCATATCGTATAACAGCTATACCGCAAAACTGGCTTTAGATTCGTTTCTTGATACCCTCTGCGCCACAGATGCCTCAGCTGTCGCCGACGTAAAGATATCCTCGTCTCAGAGCACGGTAATATTTGATGAGGTCACGATAACCGATGTTTCTCCGTCAGCCTTATCATTGGATATTCTGACAAATACAGCAAGCGCTATCCGTGACAACTCACCATCCTGCATAAGAATTTCGGACACATTCAAAGCCGATGCAAACTCCTTGTTATTACTCTTGGAAAGTAATTACTCTGTACTCTCCTTAGGCGAGTCAACAGGTGAACAAACACATTATATTTACGATACATCAAAATATAACGTAAGCTATCAAAAATGTGAGAATATCACAGAAGGTGAGATCTATATTGTCTCTTTCTCGGATCTTTCCTCAAGCGTTTCCTTTACTATCTTTGATATAGAATCGACAACAAACGCTAAAAATGAGGCTTCAGCTGTAACAGAAAAGATAAGTTCTGTAATAGAGACCTCAGGGCTACTTCACGGCGCAGTATTTTTCGATTCGCTTGAACCGCTCATCACCTCACTCGCAAATACCCTGCCGAGCGCAAACAAACTGTCGGAGGGCACATATTACTTTGGCGGCGGAACTTTTCCCGACGCTATACGAGTTGAAAACGGCATTACCAATATAGCCCTTACGTTTTACCGATAAAAATTCATATAGGAGCTTATATCTATGAAAATAAAGATAGTAAAAAAGACTTATAGGGAGGTTATGGAGCTTCCCCAGCCCGAGCATAAAAAGCCAAAAAAGATATCTGTATTTTTCAGACTCCTTATCAAGCTCCTGTCCGCCACAAATCTTAGAAAGAATCATATAAAATACAACGAGATCGGTATGGATAAGCTGTCCGCCGACAAGCCATGTCTTATACTTATGAACCATTCAAGCTTTATAGATATGCAGATCGCGGCAAACTATCTCTATCCAAAGCCTTTTGCTACTGTATGCACTACCGACGCATACGTGGGACTCTCTTGGCTTTTGCGCAAGATAGGTTGTATCCCGACGCAAAAATTCGTTGCCGATCTTTCTCTCATACGTGATATATCCTATTCGCTTAAGGAGAACAAGACCTCGGTCCTTATGTACCCCGAGGCGATATATTCATTTGACGGCAGAGCTTCGCTTATACCCGATACTATCGGCAAGCTTGTTAAAATGCAAAAAGTTCCGCTTGTAACAATAATCACACACGGCGCATTTTCCCGTGAGCCACTCTACAATATGCTAAGACACAGACAAGTAGATATAAGCGCTGATGTCACCTACCTTCTCTCGCCTGAGGATATAGAAAAGCTTTCCGCAGACGAGATAAATGGAAAGATAAAAGAGGCTTTCTCCTTTGACAGCTTTAGGTGGCAGCAAGAAAATAATATAGTAATAAACGAAGATTTTCGAGCAGATGGGCTTGAAAGAGTTCTCTATAAATGTCCCCACTGTCTTGCCGAAGGGGCTAATGAAGGAAAAGGCATATATCTTTCCTGTAAAAACTGCGGTAAAAGATATGAGCTTACAGAGCTTGGATATCTTAAGGCTACTGACGGCGCCTCTGCTTTCACTCACGTGCCCGATTGGTTTGATTGGGAGAGGGCTGAGGTAAAATCTGAGATAGAGCGCGGAGAATATCTTTTGGATATAGACGTCGATATATATATGCTCGTTGACTACAAGGCACTTTATAGTATCGGCGAGGGGCATCTAAGACACGATGACGAAGGATTTCATCTTGTAGGAGATGACGGAGAGCTCGATTATAGACAATCTCCGCTTACCTCATATACGCTCAATGCCGATTATTATTGGTATGAGATAGGGGATATGATATCTATCGGCAATAAACGTCATCTTTTCTACTGCTTCCCTAAAAATTCAAAAGCAATCGTAGCCAAGGCAAAAATGGCGGCGGAGGAGCTTTATAAAATAAAATTCAACGAAAAACGAAACACAAAATAGTAAAAATTCACTTTACATAAAACAGTTTCTGTGTTAAAATGATACTGTTAATTAATATCACGGAGGTTACTATGGCTAATTGGAATGATATCAAAACAAATATCGGACGCGCCGCTAACAAAACAGTAAAAAAAGCAGGTGAGCTTGCTGACACAGCCTCTCTCCACTTCAAGTATAAGACATCAAAGGCAAAGCTTTCTGAAAAATTTGAGAAGCTTGGCAGACTCACATACAAGCAGCTCAAGGCTGAGATCTCTTATGCCGAAGCTATCGCCGAGGTAATAGCCGACATAGACAAGCTTAGAGAAGAAATAGCCGCTCTTAAGGAGCAGATCGAAAAAGAAAAACAAGCTCGCAAGGACGCTAAAGCCGAAAAAAAGGCTGCGGATAGCGAAAAGTTTGAAAAAACAGAAGAATAAAATATATGAGACTGCTTCATTTAGGCATAAACGAAAAGAGCTAAGATATCTTAGGACAAAGGTATCTTAGCTCTAAATTTTTTATAAAATCAATTCTTAAGCGAATGTATAGGCGCGGGTATTCTTCCTCCGCGCGCGATAAAATCAGCGCAAGAGTAATCGCTCAGCTTCATTATCGGAGCGTATCCGAGTAGTCCGCCGAATTCTACGCTGTCGCCGACTCCCTTTCCATACGCGGGAATAAGTCTTACTGCCGTGGTCTTGGTATTTGCAACGCCGATAGATATCTCGTCGGCAATAATTCCGCAGATAACTTCCTCAGAAGTATCACCCGGAATCGCTATCATATCAAGTCCTACCGAGCAAACGGCTGTCATAGCCTCAAGCTTTTCAAGCGAGAGTGCGCCGCACTCAACAGCGTCTATCATTCCCGCGTCCTCAGATACGGGAATAAACGCGCCCGAAAGACCGCCGACATGAGAGGACGCCATAACTCCGCCCTTCTTGACCGCGTCGTTAAGAAGTGCTAACGCCGCTGTTGTTCCGTGTCCGCCGCACTTCTCAATGCCCATAGCCTCAAGAATATGCGCGACAGAGTCGCCCACCGCAGGCGTAGGAGCAAGAGAGAGGTCAACTATACCAAAAGGTACGCCAAGGCGCTTTGATGCCTCGGTCGCCACAAGCTGTCCCATTCTTGTTATCTTGAACGCCGTCTTTTTAATTATCTCCGCAAGCGTTGAGAAGTCACACTGCCCTGCTCTGCGAATTGCGGAATTTACAACACCCGGACCTGAAACGCCAACGCTTACAACGCTCTCGGCCTCTCCGACTCCGTGGAAAGCTCCCGCCATAAAGGGATTATCATCGGGAACGTTTGCGAACACAACGAGCTTCGCACAGCCTATCGACTCTTTATCGCGTGTAAGATAAGCAGTCTTTTTGATAATGCTTCCCATCTTTGCCACAGCATCCATATTTATTCCCGCCTTGGTTGACGCCACGTTTACCGACGAGCATACAAGGTCTGTCTCGGAAAGCGCATACGGAATAGACTCTATAAGATTTGAGGCATTGTTTGTAAAGCCCTTCTGAACGAGCGCGCTGTATCCTCCAATAAAGTTTATGCCAAGCGTACGTGCCGCTCTGTCAAGCGTTTTTGCTATACGCACGTAGTCATCGGGAGAATATTTGCCGCCGACAAGCGAGATAGGCGTTACCGAAACTCTCTTGTTGATTATCGGAATTCCAAGCTCCTTTTCAATATCTCCGCCGACCTTAACTAAATTTTCAGCCGTCTTCGTTATCTTGTCGTATATTCTGTCGCAAACGACATTCACATCGTCGCTCGCGCAGTCGTAAAGAGAGATACCCATCGTTATCGTTCTGATGTCAAGGTTCTCCTCTTTTATCATATTTATAGTTTCAAGGATATCATTTATGTCAATATGGATCATACGTCAAAACCTCATATTCTGTGCATAGAATTGAAGATATCCTCGTGCATAGTACGGATATCCAAGGAATTTTCTTCTCCAAGTTTTTTCATAACGTCAACGAATTCCGTAAATGCTACGTTGATATCGTTTATATCGATAACCATTATCATCGCAAAATATTCTTTAAGAACGTTCTGGGATATCTCGACTATATTAGCTCCCATCTCAGCGCATTTAGAGCTGACCTTTGCTATTATTCCCTTGCTGTCGCGTCCAACGACTGTAACAACTGCTTTCATTTTTATTTCTCCTTGAATTTATCTTTCGGTATACTGTTATTATAACAAATTTTTCTTTAGATTGCAATAGATAATTTAAAAAACCGCCCATTCGGGCGGTTTTACATTCAGGGCACAGACATCTCAATATGTCAGTCTTTTTCTGCCTTTAGCGCGTCTTCTCTTGAGTACGTTTCTTCCGTCAGCGGTAGCCATTCTCTTTCTGAAGCCGTGCTCTTTTTTTCTCTGTCTCTTCTTGGGCTGATATGTTCTGAGCATTCTTATGCACCTCCTGATTTTTTATCATACATTTTTACCACTCAATATTAAACCACAAAATTTGTGATTTGTCAAGAGTTTTTTTAGATGGATATAATAATTTTTTCAATTATGAAAAATACATATTACATTTCGGAATACATTTTATACAACTCGCTGTATATTCCGCCCTTCGATACAAGCTCTTCGTGAGTTCCGCTTTCCTCAATACCATTTTCGGTAAGAACCAAAATTCTGTCCGCATTTCTTATTGTTGTAAGTCGGTGGGCAATAGTAAACGTGGTTCTTCCCTTAGCAAGCTTCTCAAGTGAGCGCTGAACCAGCTTTTCACTCTCATTATCAAGCGCGCTCGTAGCCTCGTCAAGTACAAGTATCGGCGGATTTTTCAAAAATACTCGCGCAATGGATATCCTCTGCTTCTGTCCGCCCGAAAGCTTTACTCCTCGCTCACCGACGTAAGTATCATATCCGTTAGGAAGCGTCTTTATAAAGTCGTGAGCCCCCGCAAGAATTGCCGCGGCTTCTATTTCCTCGTCAGTCGCATCTCTTTTTCCGTATGCGATATTTTCCTTGATACTGCCCGAAAAAAGATATACGTCCTGTGCAACGACGCCTATGTTTGTACGAAGCGAGCGCGTTGTGATGTTTCTGATATCCTCTCCGTCAACGAGTATCGCTCCCGAGCTTACGTCGTAAAATCTTGGTATCAATGAGCAAAGCGTAGTTTTTCCGCCACCGGAAGGACCGACAAGAGCTATACTCTCACCGGGTTTAACCTTGAGATTGAGATGAGACAGAACCTTCTTATTTTCGCTCTCGTATGAGAAGGATACGTCTCTGAACTCAATCGCTCCCTCGACCTTCTCGATATCCTTTGCAGACGGAGCGTCGGTTATCTCAGGCTCTGTATCCATTATCTCGCAAAAGCGCTCTATACCAGTCAGTCCTCTTTGAAACTGCTCGGCAAACTCTACTATTCGGCGTATTGAGGTGAGAAGCGTGGTCACAAACATAAGGTATGCCACATAATCTGCCGCACCTATTTTTCCATAGAGCATAAATATAGCTCCCGCAACGACTACGACAATATACATTATGCCGTCAAAAAGTCTTGTTGAGGACTGAAATCCCGCCATAATGTGATACACCTTGGTTTTTATACCAAGGAATTTCTTATTGCCCTTATCAAACTTTTCTTCCTCTACCGACTCATTTGCAAAGGATTTTACCACTCGTATTCCAAGAAGGCTGTCCTCTATCTGCGAATTAAGCTCTCCCACCTGCTGTCTCGATTCCTTAAATCCTTGTTTCATTCTTCTGTTGAATATCATAAGGACGATTATCATAGGCGGTATTACCGAAAATACGATAAGAGTGAGAGGAACACTCATCGTACAAAGCAATATGAATGAGCAAACTATCTTTATACCCGCGATAAAAAACTCCTCGGGACAATGGTGAGCAAATTCAGTTACATCAAATAAGTCACTCGTTATACGCGACATAAGCGAACCGACCTTCGCGTTATCGTAATATGAGAACGAAAGCTTTTGCAGGTGTCCGAAAAAGTCCTGTCTCATATCGGTCTCTATCTTAGTGCCCATAATGTGACCGACCGATGCCATATAATAATTCGCCGCAGTATCTATTACTCTGAGAACAAGATAGAATACTCCGCAACTGACTATCATATTAAGTGTCAGCGACATGACCTCGGCGGTCGCCGCATCGGTTATTCTTCTGACTATCATCGGCAAGATCAGTTCACACACGGTAGTAAGAGACGCGCAGAACAAATCAGCTACCATTATCCATTTGTATTTTTTGTAGTAGGGTAAAAATTTCTTGATCAAGCCTATGCTCGATCTCTTTTTTGTTTTTGACATCAAAGCTTATAATTCTCCAAATAAAATTTTAATCAAGTTAAACAAAACACACCATATTTTATCACATTTAAACCCTGTTTGTCAACGGTTATACAAATATTTGACGCTCTCTCCTTATCCTGTGCTATTGACAAATCAGCAAGATTAGTGTATAATTTGAAAAGAAATATATCCTACGGAGGAACTCTTATGTTGACAAAAAGAAGTGTCGCGAGTGTTGTTGTTTTAACAATAATTACCTTTGGAATATACGGAGTATGGTGGACTCACGTAACGCTCACAGGTCTTGAGAAAGCATCAGATAAAGTGTCTACTCCCCCAATCCTTGCTTCCCTATTGTTTTTCTTTGTAAGCTCAGCAGGAGGAACGCTTCTCGCCTATGAGGCCGACACGAAAATAAACGCGGTAAAAGAGTCTTGCGGAATCGTACCGACAGATAATAAAATTCTGTGGATAGTGTTTGGCGCGATCATTCCCGTCGTAACAGTAGCTCTTATTCAGAACGAAATAAATAAGTTAGTATAAAATAAAATTTTAAAAAGATGAAATAAGCACTTGACAAACCGATAAATATATGCTAAAATTATACGGTCGTTAAGTGCTTATTTCACTTGCAAACGCAGTATTAAAAGTTGAGTTTTTTATAACTCCAACATACACGGAGGGTTATATCGGCGATGCCGATCAACCACGAAGCAGATTCGCTCACCTTGGGTGACCGAGCCACATCGATAACCTCTCCGTGCTACACACGGAGGGTTATCGAAGTGGTCATAACGAGGCGGTCTTGAAAACCGTTTGGGAGCAATCCCACGTGGGTTCGAATCCCACACCCTCCGCCACAAAAAGCATTGAAGGCCTTGACTGTTTCGGTAGTCATCAATTCAATAAAAACATCTATGTAAGTGGTCTGACCATATGTTTGACCACTTAAAAAATCCCCTAAAGACCACAATAGCGGTGTGGCTCAGCTTGGGGACGTTTGCGACCGCTGCCTGTGGCAGATATAGGGAGCAATAAGGAGTGGCAGTGACTTGCCGATTGGCGAGATGCTTGCAGCGATGACAGAGGCTTAGTTACAACAGGGAGAGCGCGGGGCGCTCAAAAATTGAATAATCGAGGTGTGGCTCAGCTTGGTAGAGCGCTACGTTCGGGACGTAGAAGTCGCAAGTTCGAATCTTGTCACCTCGACCAGTCGGCAGTGCCGACAGCCAATGTCGCTGTTTGTACTGCCGAATTTCTTTGTGCGGCACCCGATGGTGAAGTATGCTATGAACACTCGTACCATAAAGAAAAGACACCCACTCGGGTGTCTTTTCTTTATGCTTGTGGGTACTCAAGTTCGGCTTGGTTGCGAAGCAACGCAAGTTCGCATTCACCGCTCGGAGATCGACAAGCTCGCTTGTCAGGTAGCGAAGCGGCGTGAGCGTAATGAATGACATCACAGTGTGATGTCAGAACGCGAGCGTGACCAAGCCGCAGCGAGAAAGAGCGTGTGAATCAGGGAGCGAAGCGGAGTTACCTTGTCACCTCGACCAAAAAACCGAGAAAATCTCGTTTTTTTCGGTTAGCATCTTTTTCGTAAACGCTCTAAATCTTCCGAATCTATCCTAAGAGGTTTTATATGTTCCACCGGTCGCATAGTCGCGTCGTGTCGCTCGGTGCACTCGCTCCTTTCACTCCTTGCTTTTCATCGCAAAGGTGTCGCCTCCAAAAAGATAAGCGGCACGCTTTGCGTACCGCTTATATTTTTGTATGTTCTGACTTTAATAGATACAACGAGTGTCATATTTGATCATCAGCAATTACACAAGCGCCTTTTTCATAAACGAAGACGTCACCGTCAACAGCCGCTCCGTAATATGCACAAATATATTTATCGGTTATTTTAAAAGAATATACTCTTCCAGATAATTTGTCTATCAACGTAGATTTTTTCGATTCAAAATCGACATAACTGAAATTTCCTTTTGAATCAAGTACATACATTCCATTCTCATCAAAATCTATGATTTGTCTTCCTTTTTTGTTGTACTCATAAACGGTTTCAATTTCATTTGTTTCTGAATTGTATCTCTTAATTTCTGACTGACGTATGCCCTTATGCAATGGCTCTCCGGAATTAAAATCACCGTCGTTACTTACTACAAGAGAAAACCATGTTTCCTCACCCATAGGCTTTGCCAATCCAACAACAGTAGAGGAGTCTTTTGTTTGTTTTTCATATATATCCTCGGCATAATCTATAATGGCTTGCTTCTTTGGGTCTTCATACTCTTCCTTATGGTGCTCCCATAGCATATCAATTTCAAAATAAAAAGCGTTTACGTTAGAGGGGTTGGTTTTATAAGCATCTTTCATTTTCTCCTCTGTTAGAGGTTCGCCTATATAGGAGCGTTCTATTTCGCTTCCCTCATAGCTGTACGTTAATATGCACTCATAATATAACGTATCTCCGCCTTTGGTTGAGGCTGTTTGCAAAAAAGTATATTCTTTAAATGACGATTCTTCAAACTCGTATTTATAAGCATAGGGGCCGTAATAATAAAAATCCCAAACATCAGACGGCAACGCGGCATCTGTATTTACTTCCAACATACAAACGCTTCCGTCTTTTTTGTTTATCAAAAAATGATCAATCACCAACCAAGTTTCATCTTCAAATGCCGCATATGTTTCCATATCGGGCATTGAAGTTCCAAAGCCAAAAGAAGAACAAGACGAGAGCATAATTGTCGATATAAGCAAGAGTACGCAGATAAGCTTTTTCATAAGTCCACCGCCTTTCGTTATCATTTCCGTGTGTTATCAAGCCATCTGTAATAATCCTCTAACAGCTTTTTGTTTTTATCAAAATCAAGCATTTCTATCTTTTTCTCGTTGATCTCATACGCTTTTTGAATAATATCGTAAGCGTATTGCTCGTCCTCGTTTTTCGGAGGATTTTCGAGAAAAGACAGCTTGCATCGCAACAGAGTTAATTTTACTTGATAGTATGGTAATAAATTTGGCATTTTCGTTCTCCTTTCGGGTGGTAAACACATTATACCGAAAGGAAGTCAAAAGTCCAGATAAGGTTTTGAAAATTATTTGTTTAATTTGCTTTTCGCCGTATTTATAGATGTAATCAATAATTTCTTTACCTCAATGCATTTATCAAGAATATCTTGATTATCATAATATCCACTTTCAATCAAAAGCTCAAGCCAATACTCGCTTTCCGAACATTCTTTGAGGGCTATTTGTAGCTTGGCGATTAAATCCGCAGTTCCGTGACCATAAAATGCTTCACGAATGTTTGCACCTACACTTGTTCCGCTACGAATCAATTGATTGGTAAGCACACTTTCCTTTTTGTTCTGCTTTACATAATTGCATACCTTAATAATCTGTAAAGCAAATTCTTTTGATTTTATAATTAAAGGACTGTCTACCATAACATTACCGCCTTTCTCCTTGATGATTTAATTATATTACAAAACCTCTTCCTTTTCAACCGTTATAATAAAAATGCTTTTCGCCACAAGCGAAATGCTACCCTACTTATTACCTCTTACCTTTTACCTATTACTTCCCAAAAATCCTGCCAAATTAGGTAAGAGTGAAGAAGTAAGAGGTAAAAAGTAAAAATCCCACACTTGCGTGCAGGATTTTTTGGAGGCGACACCCGGATTTGAACCGGGGAATAAAGGTTTTGCAGACCTCTGCCTTACCACTTGGCTATGTCGCCTTATGAGTCAGTCGCTTCTAATATTCTGTCGACCGAATATCCAAAACGACCTTTATATTATCTGCAATCCTCTCGAATTGCATACTTGTAAAATTTACGGGCACGACTTGAAGCGTGCCCGTTTCTTTGGAGCGGATTACGGGGCTCGAACCCGCCACCTCGACCTTGGCAAGGTCGCGCTCTACCAAATGAGCTAAATCCGCATTATGTGGTGCCTCCGGTCGGAATCGAACCAACGACACGGGGATTTTCAGTCCCCTGCTCTACCAACTGAGCTACAGAGGCATACAGCAAGGGCTGCACCTTTTTGGTTTTGGCGACCCGGATGGGACTCGAACCCACGACCTCTAGCGTGACAGGCTAGCGTTCTAACCAACTGAACTACCGGGCCACATGGTGGGAACAATAGGGCTCGAACCTATGACCCTCTGCTTGTAAGGCAGATGCTCTCCCAGCTGAGCTATGCTCCCACGTGGTCTCCTTGCGGCGACTTTGATATTATATCATATGACTTTTAGTTTGTCAATACTTTTTTTGAAAAATTTTTAAAATATTTTTCAAGATATTTTCAAAGTGCCACAGCGCTACATATTATAGCATACAAAAGCCACCTTGTCAATATACTTTTTCAATTATTTTCTATATTTTTCTTATTTATCGGTGAATTCTATGAAGTCGCCCATCACCTTATCCTGCAACAGTTTAAGCGTTTCTGCCGCTCTTCCGCCGACCTTTACCCCATCGATATATTCCGCAGGTCGACACAGTGTTCCCGACGCCGTCACGATTATCTCACGCGCCTTCATCATCTCATCTACGGTAAAATGCTTCTCCACCGTCTCTATTCCAAATCCCTTTGCAGCTTTAAGAAGATGGTCTCTTGCAACTCCCGCAAGTATCATATTATCGGCAGGCGCTGTCTGCAACGCACCGTCCTCTCGGATTATCGCTATATTTGAATGTGCGCACTCGGTAACTATCTCACCGCGATGGAACACCGCCTCGTCAACTCCCGCCTCCTCAGCAGCCTTGGATGCCATGACAGACGGCAAAAGATTCAGCGTCTTCATATTACAATGCAAATATCTTGTGTCCTCAAGCGTTATAAGCTTCATAGGCACGTAAATATTCTTCAATTTCATAGGCTTGATCGTTATCCACATATTGCCCACAAGGTCCTTAGACGGAGCGTGCTTTCTCATTTCTGTGCCGCGAGTGACCTGCCAATAAACGAGCTGCTCATCATCGTCCATCTTGTTCACAAGGCTGTAAATTATATCGGTGAGCTCCTCCCTTGTGTGAGGGATAACTATCCCAAGCACCTTCGCACTGTCGTAAAATCTGTCAAGATGCTCGTCAAGCGCATACACTATATAGTTTCTCGCATACGCCACCTCGTATATTCCGTCGCCAAAATAGCAGCCTCTGTCGTTCATCGGTACGGTCATTTTTTCAATAAGGTCGTATTTTCCGTTATAATAGCCTATATTTTCCATAATATCAGAGCCCTGCCTCCTATACGTGATACGTTTATATTCTATGCACCAGCCGCGCCTAATATATCCGAGTATAATTATAACATATCCTCAAAAACAATACAAGCGATTTACTAAAGAAAAGTTTATTTTATTTGCTATTGAAAGAAACAGCTATTTATGATATAATTATACGTAACGATAACCCCAAGGAGAGTGTAATGAATTTTCTCAACAAAACAAATCTATCCGAAAAGATAAAGGAGTCGCTTGCGTCGGTGCTTCCCGTAACCGCAATAGTGCTGATATTGCTTGCGACCTTTATCCCCGTGCCCCCCGCTATGCTTCTGGCTTTTATTGTCGGAGCTGTGATGATAATTCTCGGGATGGCGCTCTTTACCCTTGGAGCTGAGACATCTATGACACCTATGGGGGAATATATGGGCTCGAGTATGACAAAGTCGAAAAGTCTTTCGCTCGTTATATTCGTCTCATTTTTCATCGGAATACTGATAACGATTTCCGAGCCCGACCTTCAGGTGCTCGCAAACCAGATATCATCCATTCCAAACCTAACACTTATTTTATCTGTGGGCGTCGGCGTTGGTCTTTTTCTCGTAGTCTCGATGCTCAGAATTCTTTTTAGAATAAAGCTGAAATATCTTTTGCTGTTTTTCTACGCTTTGGTCTTTATCCTCGCGTTCTTTGTCCCGAAAAGCTTTTTGGCTCTCGCCTTTGACTCGGGCGGAGTAACCACAGGTCCTATGACAGTTCCGTTTATAATGGCGCTCGGTATAGGTGTAGCCTCGATACGTTCAGACAACTCGGCAGAAAACGATAGCTTCGGTCTTGTTGCTCTTTGTTCGATAGGACCAATACTCGCCGTTATGATACTCTCGCTTTTGTTCGACGCGAACGCAGAAGCGTATACCGACTATTCAATGCCTATTGTCGATTCCTCGCGTGACATTACACAAATGTTCGTAGGAGCGATACCGCACTATCTCAAAGAGGTCTTTATAGCGGTAGCGCCGCTTGCGGCATTCTTCTTCATCTTCCAGTTCGTGTTTGGAAAAATGAACAAAAATGCTTTGATAAAAACCCTTGTCGGCTTGGTATATACCTACTTAGGACTGGTTCTTTTCCTTACAGGAGTTAACGTTGGATTTATGTCTGTCGGAAATTACATCGGACGTGCGATAGCCAGCTCCGAGTTTAAAATAGTAATAATTCCTCTCGGAATGCTCATCGGATATTTCATCGTATCCGCAGAGCCCGCGGTTCACGTGCTTACAAAGCAGGTCGAGGAGACGACCTCGGGCACTATCCCCGGCAAACTGCTCGGCATCTCGCTCTCAATAGGTGTTGCCGCGTCGATCGGTCTTGCGATGATACGCGTTATCACGGGAATATCCATACTCTATTTTCTCATTCCGGGATATGTAATAGCGTTAGTTCTCACCTTCATCGTACCCGACATATTCACGTCAATTGCATTTGACTCGGGAGGCGTTGCCTCGGGTCCTATGACGGCGACCTTCCTTCTTCCCTTTGCGGTTGGCGCGTGCGACGCGCTTGGTGGAAATATAGTCGAGGACGCATTCGGCGTTGTGGCAATGGTTGCTATGACCCCGCTTATAACAATACAGATACTCGGTCTTATATATAAGATCAAGCACAATAAAGCCGCATCGGCTATTGCTTATACCGAGACAAAAGAAACAGATGACGTCATTGAAGCTTCTTCAATACCCGAAGATCAGACAGTCGAGGACGACATAATAGAATTATAAGGAGGTCGGTATGAAAGACGTATATTTTCTGATAACTATTATCCGCCGCAGTGACGCGGAGGAATATGAAAAATTCTATACAAAGCACAACGTAAACGTTTTGTACGGACTCAACTGCAACGGAACCGTGCACGCTCGCACGCTCGACCTATTGGGAATCGAAAGAACCGAAAAGGCGATGCTGTTTACGATAACAAACGGAGAGTCGCTAAGGGAGCTTACCAGAGGGCTTACCATCGAGATGAAGATCGACCTTCCCGACCGCGGCGTTGCTATGGCTGTTCCGCTTGCAAGCATCGGCGGAATGCGTTCGCTTGAATATTTTACCAATCAACAAGAGATCAACAACGAAAAGGAGATTGAAGATATGCAATCTGATTACGAGCTTATAATTGCTATTTACGAAAAGGGCTTTACCGATATGGTTATGGATGCCGCGCGTTCGGCGGGAGCAGGCGGCGGAACGACGCTACGCGCACGCGGAACGGGCGCTAAAGCGGCAGAAAAATTCTTTGGAATATCTCTTGCCGAGGAAAAGGAGATAGTTTTCATCGTCTCCGACGTAAACAAGAAAAAGGATATTATGAAGGCAATAATGACTAACGCGGGAATAAATACTGAGGCACACGCGCTCGTATTCTCCCTGCCCGTATCTGAAACGGCGGGCTTCAGGTTTGCCGATACCGTAAAAAAAGAAGACGAATAATATCTATCCGTCAAAAACATAAAAAAAGACAGAGAATTCGGGATTTTCCCTTATTCTCTGTCTTTTATCTCGGTCGCCCCCTGATAAAAAGACCACAAAAAAGCCTTCTCCCGCGGGAGAAGGCTTTTCGTTTACTTTATTTGTTATTTTAAATTCAAATTAAGCTATTACAAATCCGCTGTTTGTAAATGTGATATCAGCGTTGATAATTACAGCGATAGATGTGAGAGTCTTCTTATAATCCTCGTTAGCTGCTTCATCGTTCGAGGTTGCAAGCTGATTCTCCCACTTAGCGTTAAGAGCCGTCTGAAGCTCTGCCTTCTCGTCGGAATTAAGATTCATCTTGGAGTTAAGAGGATTGCTCTTCGCGTTCTCACCGTCCTCGTAAACCGTTTCAACAAAGGTCTTGCTCATTATCTTAGAGTCTGTTGTTCTGTCAACAAATTGTGTTACGGTAATTCCCATAGCTCCGTCCGTTCCGAATGCAGTCGGCTTATCGGACTCGCTTGCGGTCATAGCGAGTGTGAACATATCGTTAACAGCCACGGATTCCTTCTCGTACTCGTCTTCGCTCATACCCTCTTCCTTTGCGGTAGACATATTGTCAAACATATTCGAAATCATACCCGAAACAGGCTTTGCGCTCTCCTCCTTAACACCGTAATTCTTTACGGTCTCGGGAGTAGAAAGGTTCTGAAGCACCTTAGAGGATGAGGGTGTGATGTCCTTCATAAGCTCGTTTATCGCCTCGGTAGTATCCTCATCGTTACCCGAAGCCTTAATTATATTTACCGTATGTCCAACAGATTTGAGCATAGTGGCGTAGTTCTCGTCTCCGGCAACTCCCTCAGTGATAGAGTCAGCAATATCGGTAGCCTGAAGCGTGGTAAATCCTACCTGAGAGGAAACCTTGTCAGACTGAAGAATAGCCTTGAGAAGAAGTGCTGACTTTTCCTCACCCACAGTCTCACAAGCTGAGAAAGCATCGAGAACGACACCTATCTCGGTAATTGCCTTTTCGATATCATCTCCGTCATTGGATATCTTATCCATCATCTGAAGCGCCACAGAGAATGCGTACGCTATCATCTTCGCTTCATTTTCTTTATCAGTTACAGTTGTACCGCTGAGCTTAAGGTCGACAGCCGCAATTCTTAGACTCTTTGTATGCATTTCCTCGGCATTTGCAAATACAAGCTTATCAAGCTTGATATTATCCTTGGAAATTTCCTCGTGCATCTGCTCTGCCACCTCTTTAGCGAGGGCGTCAATTCCCTCTTCGCTAAGTCCGTCGAGTGTATCCTCAAGCTCAGCCTTTACGATAGCCTCAAGCTCATCAAGTGTGGTATTTTTATCTGCGGATTTTTGAATATTGGTTACCGTTGTAAAGATATTTCTGTTTGCGTTCGCCGAGCTCGAAAGATATATGGGCGCTAAAGTATCACCGTTGTTCAGAGTTTCGGTTTTGTTATCGTTTGCGAAAAATGCCTTTACCTCGTCGGTATTTCCGTCAGTCAAAGAATCCAGCATATCAACGGCGATACAAGTAGTGACAGGCTCGGATACCTCAATACCGTAACTTATATATATATCCTTAATATTCTTTGAGAGCTGGCGAACAGCTACCGCCTTGCTCTCTGTGCTACCTGCAGCATCTGTATACGCAGTGCGCATTTCAGCTATGAAGCTGTCATACATTTCTTCATAGTCGCCCGATACCTCAAGTGAGTCGGTAAAGAGCGAGATTCCAAGATTGGTGAAGCTTTCAACCATGCAGGAAAGTCTGTTATTATCAAGAAGCTCAAAAATAATTCCAGAGGTCATATTCTCATTTCGGAAGAGCGCGATAGCTCCGCCCTCACCCTTTACGGCATTAAATCCGTCATTTTCAGCGAGAACTATAATTATATCTACGACCGTTGCAACGTCTTCCTTGATGGTAGCCGTTGTAGAACCCTTCATAGCTCCGACAAAATCCTTGACGAGAGGATCGAAGTCCTTACCTATGCTCGGACAAGCGACTCCGCAAAACTTCTCTCCATTGCTCCAATCCTCAGACGCGTTCGAAAGCACCTCGGAAAGAAGCGTAGGAATTATGGTCGAATCATTAAACGCCTCTGTGGTTTCCTTAAGAGAAGCCGTCCTTACCTCAACGGCAGTATCCTTATTTGAAATGTCAGCAACCGATTTGCCTACTGCTCCAACAAACGCAAGCTCGTCTTCAAGTGTTGCCCTCTCACCGTTTACAGAATAAGTGGTCAGGCTTCTGAACATAAGCTTTCCGCCAAGAGCTTTGACTGTCTTTGAACCTGCATTGTTTGCGAGAGCGTCTGAAATCTCAGATACAACCCCATAGTCAGCAATCATAGGCTGAGCGGCGGTATTTGCAACATCTGCAAAGCCAACGAACGGCATAAGGAATATAAGATAAACGATGAAGCTGCAAAGCGCTCCGCAAAGAGCTCCCGCAATGTCAAACTTGCGTGCGCTCAAAAATTCGCTGTTGCGATTTTTCTTTTTTTCTTTTTTAACCTTACTCTTTACAGCCTCTGTGTTTTCTTCGTCCGCAACAGCCTCGGTTTGCTCCTCAACATTCTCAGTGCTATGTGTCGGCTTCTTCTTGCCTATAAGCATAAGCGCGCGGCAAAGGGGGCGCTTTAAGCAACAACCAAGTATCGCTCTGATAATATTAAAGAATATCAAGAATGATACAGGTGCGATGATCATTGCCACAACAGCCCTTACTATCTCTCGTGTCGAGGGGACAGCCGAAAGCAACGAACCAACATTGGAGGGCATAATGCCCAGAACAAAGTCGTAAAAGAGCCCTCCCACAATAGGAGAGACAAGCACCAGCAATACTATCGTAAGGAGCGCCGAGCCCACCTCAATAATGAGCTTTGAAAGAGAAAAACGATAATCATACTTTCTCCCCTTCAAAAGACCGATAAGTGCCGCAATCAGTGCGAAAAAGAAAATTCCTCCCGCAAAAATCAGATTAAACATACCAAAACCTCTAATTTATAAATATTTGCCCCATAATAAAGCATTAGCATACACTATAAGTGTATCACATATTTCTACAAATGTCAATATTATCATTATATGTAAATCCTACATGCGCGTATACGCAGTCTTTTTTGAGTAAAATATTAATAGTAATATTTTGAAGCAACTACCAAACGCAAGGAGAAAAAATGAGAAAAACAAAAATTGTGTGTACGATAGGTCCTGCCTGCTATGATGAGAATATTTTAAGGGAGATGTGTCTTTCGGGAATGAACGTCGCAAGGCTAAATTTTTCTCACGGCTCTCACACAGAGCACAAAAGAGCCATTGATACGATCAAAAAGCTTCGCGAGGAATTAGCGCTTCCCATCGCTATACTTCTTGACACCAAGGGCCCCGAATTCAGAATAAAGACATTTCGGGATAAAAAAGTCGTACTTCAAAAAGGCGACCGCTTTATATTCACCACCGAGGACATCGTGGGCGACAGCTCTCGAGTTTCGGTGAATTACAAAAATCTCCCCTCCGATATGAATAAGGGCGACGTTATACTGCTCAATAACGGCCTTGTGAGCTTTCTGGTCGAGGAGGTAAGCGAGACCGAGGTACGATGTATAGTTGAGACGGGAGGAGAGCTTTCTGACAGAAAAAGCATGAGCTTTCCGGGAAAGGTGCTGAGCCGCGAATATCTTAGCGAGGACGACAAAAAGGACATCCTTTTCGGAATAGAAAACGACGTTGATTTCATC
>JAZSBF010000066.1:0-2840 GCA_045602205.1 Eubacteriales bacterium | reverse complement strand
CGGACATACGGTCAGAAGCCAGTATCAGGAGGGGAAGGGCGTTCCCAGCCTTATCGCCATCCATCAGGATTACACCGGTAAGGCAAAAGAGTATGCTTTGGCATATGCATGCGGAATCGGTGCGGGCAGAGCGGGTATTCTTGAAACCTCCTTCCGTGAGGAGACCGAGACTGACCTGTTCGGTGAGCAGGCAGTTCTGTGCGGCGGTGTGACAGAGCTGATGAAGGCAGGATTTGACACGCTGGTTGAGGCAGGCTATGAGCCTGAGATGGCATACTTTGAGTGTATTCACGAAATGAAGCTGATCGTTGACCTGATCAACAACGGTGGATTTGCTATGATGAGATATTCGATCTCCAATACCGCAGAATACGGTGATTACAGAACGGGTAAGAGACTTATCACAGAGGAGACCCGTAAGGAGATGAAGAAGGTTCTTGAGGAGATCCAGAACGGTACTTTCGCATCCGAGTTTATGCAGGAGTTTTCCGCAGGACGTAAGGCTAAGTTCCTTGCAACTCGCCGCAAGGAGAGCGAGCATCAGCTTGAAAAGACGGGCGCAGAGCTTCGTCAGATGATGAGCTGGCTCAAAAAATAAGAAATAATTTTATTTTATGTTAGGGGTAGGGGGACTCCTCATACCCCTAACGAATTATAGGAGGAGCGCTATGGTTTTGGTTGCCGATATAGGTAATTCAAGCATCACCGTAGGTCTATTCCGCGTGAATGCGGAAAGGTCACACGATAGCCTTGTATGTAAATCAAAATATTCTACCGACACGCGCAAGAGCGCTGACGAATACGCCGCTCTTATCTATAACGCTTTCAGCATCAATTCGGTAAGCGCGGAGGATATAGACGGGGTTATGATCTCGTCGGTAGTGCCTCAGCTTACCCACATTATAAAAGAGGCTATCTCAAAGCTTGTGAAGGGAAGGATATATCTTCTCGGCCCGGGGCTTAAAACAGGTATAAATATACGTACCGACGATCCCTCTCAGCTTGGTAGCGACATTGTTGCCAACGCGGTAGGAGCGCATGATATCGTAAAGCCGCCCTTCGTTGTGATAGACGTTGGCACGGCGACCTCGGTTTTTGCTGTCAGCAAAGACAGGGCTATAATCGGAGGAGCTATCGCTCCGGGAATGAGAGTCTCATTGGATTCCTTGAAGAACGCCACTTCACAGCTTCCGTTCGTTTCGCTTGAAGCTCCAAAAAATATCATGGGGAAGAACACAAACGATTCGATGAGGGCGGGACTTGTCTTTGGACACTCGCTTATGATAGACGGAATGATAGAGGCTTTTGCGCGTGAGATGGGAGAGAGCTCTATTACCTCGGTCATCACGGGCGGACTCGCTTCGCTGCTCACACCTCTTTTAACTCACGAAACGGTATATTCGGAGGACCTCACATTAAACGGTCTTTTGAAGATATACAAAAACAATTCTAAATAATCGGTCTTGACCGAAATAAAATTTGACTGCGCTGTACCTTTTACGGACGGTAGCACGGGGGTATGATCCCCGAAGGAGAATTATTATGAAACGCAATAAATCTATTTACAAACTTACACAGATCGCACTTCTTACAGCTCTTATCGTTGTTCTTCAGATAGTCGGAGCTGCGCTTAACAGAATTATACCAGTACTTCCTTTTAACCTTTCCTTCGTTCTTATACCGATAGTTGTCGGCTCTCTTTTGCTCGGCGCAAAGTCGGGAGCGGTTCTTGGAGGAATTTTCGGACTTATAGTAGTTATACAGTGCGCGACGGCGATAGATCCTTCAGGCTTTATCTTGTGGGGAATAAATCCATTCTTTACGATACTTATATGTATGGTGAAGGGAATTTTGGCAGGCGCTGTGCCCGCACTTGTCGCAAAGCTCTTTAAGAAACAGAGCTATTTTTCAACAACGGTTGCCGCTCTTTGCGCGCCTGTAGTTAATACAGGTCTCTTTTGCATAGGTATGCTCGTACTTTTCCACGGCACTCTCGTCGAGTGGGCGGGAGGAAGCAACGCGCTTATCTTCTGTCTTACGGGACTTGCAGGAATAAACTTTATTATTGAATTTGTGATCAACGCCGTTTTTGCCCCCGCGATACTCAGAATAATCAAGGCGGCAAAAAAGACTGAAATATAAGAATAAAAAATTCTAAGGAGAAAAATTATGTCACTTCGTTCAGATAACGTAACAAAGGGCGCGGAGAGAGCGCCTAACAGAAGTCTGTTTTACGCTATGGGCTATACAAAGGAGGAGCTTGAAAGACCGCTTATCGGTGTGGTCAGCGCTCACAGCGAGATCGTTCCCGGTCACGTTCACCTTGATAAGATAGCCGAGGCTGTAAAGGCAGGCGTCAGAATGGCAGGCGGTACGCCCGTGCTTATACCCGCAATAGGAGTTTGCGACGGTATTGCTATGGGACACATCGGAATGAAATATTCACTTGCCAGCCGAGAGCTTATCTGCGATAGTGTTGAAACGATGACTATGGCTCATCAGCTTGACGGACTTGTGCTTATCCCCAATTGCGACAAGATAGTTCCCGGTATGGTAATGGCGGCAGTAAGAATGGATATTCCCGCGGTCGTCTGCTCGGGAGGACCTATGCTTGCGGGTACTTATAACGGCGAGGAGACTTCGCTCTCCAAGATGTTTGAGGCTGTCGGCGCATACAAGGCGGGTATAATTGACGCGTGCAAGCTCGACGAATGCGAAAAGGGAGTTTGTCCCGGCTGCGGCTCTTGCGCGGGAATGTATACTGCAAACTCTATGAACTGTCTTTGCGAGGCTATCGGCATCGCGCTTCCCGGAAACGGAACTATTCCCGCGGTGTCCTC
>JAZSBF010000065.1:0-17985 GCA_045602205.1 Eubacteriales bacterium | reverse complement strand
GTTGGTAAGGTCACTTGCAGACTACAAGTTTGATAGGTCGGAGGTGTAAGTACAGTAATGTATTCAGCTGACCGATACTAATAGACCGAGGGCTTGAACTTTGATAGTTCAATCGATTAAATACTTGAGTTTCGTTCTTATTCCAATTATACCTTTATTCAGTTTTCAATGGGCACAAAAGAAAGGCTGTATTTTTACAGTCTTTTTTCTTTTTTATAAAACGCTGCCGAGAGCGACCGTTTGGTCGCTCTCGGCGACGTTGTTATAGACTAATTCATAATTTTGTGATATAATATTTTCAATAATCTTGTCAGCAAATTGAGAAATGCCACACTATATGAGTGAAAGGAGGCGAGGAAATGCAAGAAACGAACGAGATGCGCATAAGGCTTACGGGTGAATTTGCCGAGAACTATATGGAAAAGCTGTTTTATTTCTGTCTAAAAAAGACAGGGTGCAATGAAGAAGCCGAAGATTTAACTCAAGATATTGCGCTTCAAATAATTACCGCCTTGAATAAAGGTACGATTCCTACAAATTTTTCGGCGTGGGTTTGGCAGATAGCGCGCAACCGTTATTCCGTATGGGCAAAGGAAAAGCATAAGCGAAATGAATCGGTAACCGGTTCCGATATCAGCGATTATGAACTCGAAGACGAAAGCGAAAATATCCTTGATGGAATGATACATACAGAGCAACTGGCTCTGCTTCGGCGCGAGCTGGCGTTCATCAAAAGTGATTATCGCAATATTGTCGTTGGCTATTACATAGAAAACAAGAGCGTTCGTGACATTGCTTCATCGCTTTCTATTTCGATAAGCGCGGTTCAGCAAAGGCTTCATCGCGCAAGAATCATATTGAAAGAAGGTATGGATATGGCAAGAGAATTTGGAAAACGCAGTTATAATCCCGAGCAAATAGCATTTGTTCAAAGCGGTAGAGATGGTAAGAATGGGCAACCTTGGTCTATTATTACGCATTTGTTATATAAAAATATTTTCCTCGAAACGTATGAAAATCCGCAAACCGCTGAGGAACTGGCACTTGAATTAGGCATAGCTTTGCCGTATATGGAAGATGAGCTTGAATTTTTGACTCGTGAACAGTTGCTTACCAAGAGCGAAAATAAATATCAAACCGCATTTAAGATAATCAGCAAAGAAGAACAGCGCAAAAAATACGAGAACAACAAAAAAATACAGAAGGCGCTGACACATAAAATTTGTGAACTGATAGATATTTATATTAACGAGGACGGCTCGAAAGTAAATTATGATTATGTGGGATATGAAGCAGCTAAATGGGCTTTGATCGTACGTACATTTGATTGGTTGCAGTATTCTGCTAAAGAAACGAACAACACATCTAAAGAATACAAAAATTCCTATCCCTCGCGACCGGATGATGGTGCTTGGATATTGACCGGATACGAAACGATTGATTGGGAAGAGCCTCCGTTTATCGGTCAAAATGGATACCTATCTCACGACAAAAGTGAAGTGAAAATGGATGTTGATTTCGGTCAATTCAAGTTCTTTTTCAAAAATATTCAAGAAAAAACTCCTACCCACTTAAACTGGATGGAGGCATATACGTTATGGTTGGTTTGTAGTGGACGAACTGAAGCATGTGAGAAAGCTTATCTTGAAAAGCTACTTGAATACGGCTATCTAAAAAAAGGGGGTTCTATCATTCCCAATGTTGTAATTTTCGATAGAAATGCAGAAAAACCGTATAATGAGAAATTGACTCAAAAGCTGACCTCGTTGAGAAATGAAATTTATGCTTTGTTCACTCAAGCGCCAAGCATTGAAAGAGGTTATGTTGTAGAACAGGCGATAATCGACGGATGGCTTAAATACGATGACGATACAATCAATACTATTGGAGCTTATATCTATCTTTAAGAAAGCATAGTATAAACGCACCGCCGAGAGTAACCGTTTGGTCGCTCTCGGCACTTTTGTTATAGACTAATTCAAAATTTTATGATACAATATTATAAATTCGACCTAACATTTCCCCAAAATCACGGACTATATAAGTGAAAGCATTGATCAATCGCTTGGAGAAACAAATGAAAAAAAGAGACTTGCTGAATTTTTTTGATGACGACTTGCTTGACAAGCTATTTGGCTTTTCTTATGCAAGAACAAATGATAGCTACGAGGCAGATGAGCTTTGCTCGGATATTGTTTATGCTCTCGTAAAAGCTGCACATAGTGACGGTGAGATAGAAAGTGTTTATCCGTTCATTTGGAGAGTAGCACGTAATGTTTATGCTGACTTTTCAAATAATCGCAGAAAGCGAACAGAGACGATATATGAAGGTGATTCTGAAGGAATCTTGCTTAGAATTGCAGAAGAAGATTATTCAGATGATATGACCGAGCTTTTAAGGTCTGTATATCGCAGAATAGCCTTCTTAACAAAAGCATACCGCGAAGTAATGATAATGTTCTACATAGACGGTCTGTCTACCGCACAGATAGCAAAGATGCAAGGAATAAGCGAAATAGCTGTTCGTCAAAGACTGTTTTCGGCAAGACAAAAGATCAAAAGCGAGGTAGAAGAAATGGCTGATACTTATAATAAGCTCGTAGCTCTTGATAAAATCAATTTTGTATTTTGGGGAACAGGAAGCCCCGCTTGGGGAGATCCAAGCAATGTATGTGATAGAACACTTTCAAAGCATATCGTATGGCTTTGCCACAAAAAGCCGATGAGCGCGTCTGAAATCGCGGAAGAACTTAATGTTCCCACTCTTTACGTTGAGGAAGAACTTGAGCTTCTTCGTAAAGGCGAAAATGGTGAATACGGCTTGCTTCGCCGTTTGGATAACGGCAAATACGCAATAAATATTGTTTTGCTTGACAAGGAAGTGTTTGAAAAAGCAAATGAGATTTATATGGATAGATTGCCGAAAATCTGTGATACGATATCTGGCTATATCGAGGAGCATAAATCAGAATACCTTTCATATCCGTATCTAAATAAAAAGGTGGATATGAACCTTATTTTGTGGCAGCAAATATCTGAGATTTCAAGGGCGTTTTCTGAAAACGTTAAACGTATTTTGAAAGAAAAGCATTTTTCTGACATTGCTGAGGTGGAGCGTCCGTACAGTTCCTTTGGATACGTTGATAACGGAAAGTATTACGGCGGCGGTTGTGATGGAGAATATGCGGAAAATGTTTGCGGATTTTCAAAGGTACACCTTAGAAATATTTACATTACACGCATCAAGGCTCATTTTCGCTGCGGTCATAATATTTCGCGCGATCCGCAGATTCAGCTTGCTCTGCGCTCTATCGAAGGTCTCGATATCACAACCCTTTCCGAAAAAGAAAAGGAGCACGCAGCTAAAGCTATTGAGTGTGGATACTTGTACCGAGATGGAGATATGCTTTACACCAAGATTCTTGTTAATGCACTGACTGATAACTATACTCTTTTGGAGAAGGATCTGTTCAAAATAAGTAACGGTTTGAGAGACGGATATTTTGATACGGATGCAGAGATAGTTGCGGAAGAAATTGCTGCTCTTATCAAAAAATCTATTCCCGATTATTTGTACGGAGAGTGGAGATTTGCGAATATTCTCGCTAATTCTCCCGTTCTCGATGTAGTTGTTGAATATCTGATTGAAAAAGGCGTATTAACACCTCCCGAAGATGGAATCGGTGCAGAAGGCTGCTGGATGAGTGTGGAAAAATAAATAGACTACCGCCGAGAGTAACCGTTTGGTCGCTCTCGGCGGTGTGTAGTTTAATTTTCTTTCTTTTCGAATTCTTTTCCAAATATAAGATAATCTATTGAGACATTGAAATATCGCGAAAGGTCTACAAGCATATCTACGTCAGGGCTTCGTTTACCATTTTCGTAGAATGAAATGGCTTCTCGACTTATTGAAAGATCCATAGCGACCTTCAATTGACTTAAACCCTTTGCTTTTCTGATTTTTTGCAAGCCTATCATTTCCATATAAAAACCCTCCTAAATCTCAACAATATAATTGTAACATTATGTTACTTCACTTATGTAACAATATGTTACTAATGTGCTTTTTTGAAATCAAGAAAGGCGGGGTTTTATATTGACATTGGGTTCGTCAAATGATATAATTATAAAAAATCGGGATACCGATAAACAGTATCCCGATATAAATACTTTTATTTATTTAGCCTTTGCCGCGAGGGCTGCTGTGTCTCTTGCGATGACAAGCTCCTCGTTTGTGGGAATAACGTAAACGGCGGTCTTTGAACCTTCCTTTGTTATTCTTACGTTATCAGATTGGCGGAAAGCCTTCTTGTTGAGCTCTTTATCAAGCTCGACTCCAAGATATTCCATATCCTCGCAAATGAGTTCGCGGAGAATGGGGCTGTTTTCACCGATACCTGCTGTAAATACAATAGCGTCCACGCCGTTCATTATAGCCGCATATCCGCCGATGTATTTCTTTATCTGATGCTTGAGGATATCGATAGAGAGCTTTGCCTTCTCATAGTTGGGGTCGGAAGGACCTGCAACGTAAGCGTCTTCAATGTCACGGGAGTCGGACGAGAATCCTGTTACTCCGAGAAATCCAGACTTCTTGTTCATTACATTGTTGACTTCTGTTGTGGAAAGTCCCTCTTTTTCCATAATATAAGGAACGATAGCAGGGTCGATGTCGCCGCAACGAGTTCCCATTTCAACGCCTGCAAGAGGAGTGAATCCCATAGAGGTATCAACTACGCAACCGCCCTTTACTGCGGAGATAGACGATCCGTTTCCTATGTGACAGGTGATAATTTTTGTTTCCTCAACGGGCTTGTTAAGAAGCTTTGCCATTTCTCCGCTTACGTATCTGTGGGATGTTCCGTGCATACCGTAACGGCGGAGACCGTATTTCTCATAGTATTCGTAGGGGAGAGCATAGATGTATGCTTCGGGCTTCATTGTTTGATGGAACGCGGTATCAAATACAAGAACCTGAGGCTTTGTGGGCATTACAGAGAGACAACCCTTGATACCTGTTATCGCGGCGGGGGTATGAAGCGGAGCAAAGTCACGGCAAAGCTCAAGCTTTGCGAGTACGTCGTCGGTAAGAAGGATAGACTGAGAGAAGAAATCTCCGCCGTGAACAACACGGTGACCGACAGCTTCTATCTCATCCATAGAATTGATGCATCCAACCTCTTTGTCTGTGAGCATTTCAACAACAAGCTTCATAGCGACAGAGTGGTCATCCATAGGAACTTCCTTAACTGTCTTTGTTCCCTTTATAAGCTGCTTATGTTCTATTTTTGAACCCTCAATTCCAATTCTGTCACAAAGACCCTTTGCGAGAACTGTGTCTGTGTTTGTGTCAAAAAGCTGATATTTCAGCGAGCTTGATCCTGCATTTACAACCAATACGTTCATTTTATAAAATCCCTCCAAAATTATTTACGGAATAATTATACTACAATACTTTATTTATTTCAAGTAAAAAACGAAAAAAACACCAAAATTTCTCAAAAAAGAGATACAAAGGAGTAGTCGATGTCTATATATGCGATAATATCTGAATTTAATCCGTTTCACAACGGGCATAAATATATAATTGACAATGCTAAGGCTTGTGGAGCGGATGCGGTCGTTTGCGTTATGAGCGGGAATTCGGTTCAGCGCGGAGAGCTTGCGATCACAGATAAGTATTCCCGTGCCGAGATGGCTCTGAGGTGTGGAGCTGATCTTGTTGTCGAACTTGGGTTTCCTTGGTGCTCGTCGGGAGCGGAAGCCTTTGCACGTAGCGGAGTTTATATAGCAAAAGAATTTGCCGACACCTTGATATTTGGCTCTGAATGCGGAGATACTAAGGTATTATCCGAGGCGGCGGATATCTGCCTTGACACAGCATTTATAGATGAGTATAAAAATACGGTAAAGGAGAACCTTGGCTCTGCGGAGGCATATTTTAAGCTTTTGGAGTCGAAAACCGGAAGAAAATATTCCTCTAACGATATTTTGGGAATAGAATATATAAAAGCCGCAAGACAATTTGGCGCAGAGCTTTCGTTTGAGACGGTATGCCGTCGCGGCGCGGGATATTTGAGCCGCGATATAGAGGAGGGCGAATTCCAGTCGGCAACAGCAATTCGCAAGGCTATTTCATTGGGCGGTACTGATGGGATAGAGATGTACATTCCAAGGGACTCTGCCGAGATACTCAAAAGAGCTGAAGAAAATGGGGATATTGCGGATATTTCGAGTCTTGAAAAGAGCCTTAGATTGTTTTTTAGAATGACGTCTATGAATGAGCTTTCGGAGATTGCCGATATGGATGAGGGACTGGCGTCAAGAATTTGTCGCGCGGCAAGAGAGGATCTTTCGGATGAGCTTATCAATTCGGTGCGAACCAAAAGATATACAGACTCCAGAATAAGACGCGCTATTCTTTTTTCACTTGTCGGAGTGAAACGCGAGGATGTTGAGGCGCTTCCCGAATATGTAAATCTTTTGGCAGCTAATTCTGTCGGCTGTAAGCTTCTTGCCGCAAAAAGAGGGAAAACACCGTTTGCCCTGCTTTCAAAGGCAGCTGACTTTCCTAAGAGCGTACTCGCAAAGCGACAGGCAGAGCTTTCTGAAAGGCTTGACGCTATATTTACTCTTGCACTGAAAAAAGAGCGAGAGGTTGGGGATATTTTGAAAAAATCTCCTATTATTTTGTGAGGTGTATTGTGAAAAAAACTAACAAAAACAAGGCTAAAAATAATTCATATAGACCTATAATAATCTCGGCGATAATAATAATACTTGTGCTTGTTTTTATATTTGGCTCGATGATGGTAATTCCTTTCGTAATAGGACGTACGACGTTAAATAAGAATATTGCCGCATTCTCAAATATTTCCGCAGATGACGTAATAATCGTTTATAACCCGATGGCTTCAAGCGGATTTGAGGAAGAAAAGGCAAGCGAGATATTCGAAGCAAACAAAATGTACGATCTATCGGAGTCCTTGGTGAAGGTTTTGCAGAAAGCTGAATATTCCGAGAGCCGAGATCTCGTTACGGGCGCTTGGGATATAAACGTTTCTTTGAGATCAGGGGATGAAGATTATAAAATATATTTTACTGATGATGATTTTTACGTAGTGAAGCATTATACGGCATATATTTTTGAACCGAATGATTCGCTTGAGGACGAATACGAAGTGTTTTATAAAAGACTTGAGGCGGTTTTTGCAAAAAATAGCTGACGAAGTAATATTTCCTTCCAAAAGAGAATAGATTTTTAACGGATATATCTAAATTTTGGAGGATAAAATGGGACACGCGACACAAAGCAAAAGAAAAAAAGCGAGAAGCGCAGAGCCGACAGAGCTTTCAAGTATAGTCAGAAGCAGTTTTATCGGCTTCGGTGCGGCACTTATAGCCGCGCTGGCTTTGTGGATAGTTGCTTCAATTATAGCATATTCTAATGACGACCCCGATTCTGTGGCGGGCGCGTTGGGATTTGCGGCTATATATCTGGCGTGTCTTTGCGGGGGATTTGTTTCGGTCAGGATCAATCGCGGCAAGGCACTTTTATGCGGTGGATTTTGCGGTATTTTGATGGCGCTTGTTTTTTGGGTGACGTCGCGATTCTTCGGTGAGGATAATTCGGCGGGGTATTCATTTACCGTTGAGTTGCTTTTGCGTCTTGCGATGATAGTTATGTCAATTTTTGGAGCTTTTGCGGCTGTCAATCGTAAGAAAAAGAGAAGAAGATGAACATAAAAAGAGATACGGTTGAAAATCAAACCGTATCTCTTTTTATGTTAGTCAGTCTTCTTCGTAATTCTTTATTCCTTGCATTCCCGACACTTCCTTGAAGCCGTCTATCTCACCTCTCTGAATAGCTCCGAAAATGCGGTAACGAAGTCCCTTGTTTTCTCTGTCGAGCTTTGCGAGAAGCCGTTTCATTTCTTCTCTTTGGGTGTTTTTGTCAGCGGGACAGGGCGAGCTTATTACGGGAAGCTCAGCGTTTTTTGCAAAATATCTGACGTCTTTTTCAGGCATATATATCATAGGACGGATAAGTCTTATATCCATACGCGAAAGATACGTGACGGGCTGGAAGCAACCGAGACGCCCCTCGAAGAAAAGATTGAGCATAAAGGTCTCAACAACGTCGTCAAAGTGGTGGCCGAGGGCTACCGTGTTGCATCCAAGCTCTTTAGCCGCGGTATGAAGCGCCCCTCGTCTCATCTTTGCACAGAGCGAGCAAGGATTTTTTTCTTTTCTTACGTCAAATATTATCTTTGATATTTCGGTGGGAACTACGGTATAAGGCACCTCAAGCTTATCGCAAAACGCTTTGATAGCGCTGAAGTCCGCCCCCTCAAATCCCATATCTATCGTTATCGCGCAAAGCTCGAATTTTTTGGGATAAAATCTTTTGAGTGCCGCGAGCGCGCAGAGAAGGGTAAGAGAATCCTTTCCCGCGGAAACTCCTACGGCTATTTTGTCTCCCTCGCGTATCATTTCATAATCGTCAACTGCTCGTCTTGTATAGCTTAAAACTCTTTTTATGTTTTCCATTTATGTAACCTCAAAGGACATCGTGTCGTATATTTTTTGCGCTTTTTCTGTGAGTTTGCGGCTACGCTCTCCCGAATATGGTGTGTGGAGTATGAGCGGAGGGGATATTTTGAGCGATTCAGCTCCGCCCTTTACAGCACAAAGCAGTATCATTGACGGCGGTGTATTTTCATCGGCGTGAACGAATGTCAGCGTTTTGGGTTCAAGCTTATTTTGGGATAGTGCCTCAAAAAGCGACGAGAGACGGTCGGGACGCCATACGCAGTAGAATTTTCCACCGTGCTTCAAAAGCCTGCGGGCACAGGCGCAAAAATCGAAAATAGAGCCGCACACCTCATGGCGCGCTATGTTCTTAGCGTCAGAGAGGTTTCTCTTTCCCGAGTTCGTAAGCATATATGGGGGATTTGAAAAAACAATGTCAAGCTCGCCGCAGGTGTCGGCAGAGGATATCTCTCTTATGTCCGCAAGAGCTGTATATATTTTATCGTCTAAAGAATTGAGAGATACGTTCCGACGTGACAGAAGTGCAAAATCCTCTTGAACCTCAAAGGCGTATATGTGAGAAAATTTATTCCTTGCAGCACAGAGCAGAGAAATGATTCCCGTTCCCGAACCCAGCTCGGCGGCAGAGGCATTTTTTTGCGCTTTCATATATGATGCGAGTAAAAATGCGTCTGTACCGAAGGTAAGACCGTCTTTCTTTTGTATCAAACGTATATGCTCATTTACTTCGTCAATTCGTTCATCGGGGAAAATAATGTCGTTTGTCATAACAACCTCTTTATGAAGATAAAAACGGAGCAGACCAAATAAGTCCGCTCCGCTTTTTAAAATTTATGCGAAATTATTCAGCTGCGGGAGCGTCAACAGGGCAAGCCTCTGCGCAAGCACCGCACTCGATGCATTCATCGGGATTGATTTCGTATTTTGTGTCGCCCTCAGTAATAGCGTTAACAGGGCAAGCCTCTGCGCATGCACCGCAAGAGATGCACTCGTCGGAAATCTTGTATGCCATAATTATGTACCTCCATATATTTTTTGTTCAATAATATTGTATCACAATAATTTATATTTTCAAGGGGTAAAGCGAAAAAAACTAAAAATTTTTAAGGTATTTTTATAAAAATATAGAGCTTGAAGAATATATTACCTGAAATTTAAAGTTTACAGTCTTTAAGAAAACTTAAAATGGGTTTTAAGGATATATTTTATTCCTCATCCTTATCCTCATCCTGCTCAATATCCTTGAGAGTTATCGTAGCTTTTTCGATGCGGTGGTCTTTTACCTCGGTCACATCAATGAACAGAATGTCATTTTCGGTTGAAAGCGTAGTACCGTCCTCGGGGATAGAGCCTATCACGCTGATAATATATCCGCCTATCGTATCGCAATCGTGCTCGCTCAGCTCTCGTCCGATAGCCTTTTCAACGTCTCCAATAGACGCAAGACCCGTAACAGCGAAGGTCTTTTCGTCTATCTGTTCGATTTCGGGAACGTTGTTCTCCTCATTCTCGTCGGCGTATTCAATGTCTCCCACGATACATTCGATAAGGTCTGTAAGCGTTACAATACCGCTTGTGCCGCCGTATTCATCCATAACGATGGCAAAATATTCTTTTCTTGTTCTCATATTTTTCAGAAGAACGTCCGCGCTTATTGTTTCGGGAACGAGATATGGGGGCTTAACGGCATTTTTCATAACGTTATCAATGCTTTTATCGTCAAGTCTGAAATAATCCTTTGCGTTAAGTACGCCTATTATCTTGTCTATGCTGTCGTTGCATACGGGGAAGATCGAGTGGCGCGTATCGTGGATAGTCTGTTCCCATTCCTCAGAGGTGTCCTCGGTCGAGAGCATAGCTATTTCCTTGCGGTGTGTGGCTATCTCTGCGGCGGTCGTATCGTTGAATTCAAAAACGTTTTGAATTATTTCTTTTTCTTCTTCCTCAATACCTCCACTCTCGCTTGAGGCATCGACCATAAGCATAATTTCTTCCTCGGTGACCTCCTCGGTCTCCTCGTGGGGATCTATGCCAAACAGACGAAGAATTCCGTTTGTTGATATTGTAAGCAAGAATACGATCGGAGAGAATACTATTGAAACGAAGGAAACAAGTCCTGAAAGGTTTAAAGCGGTCTTTTCAGCTTTTTTCATAGCCACTCTCTTGGGTACGAGCTCGCCCAAAACGAGAGTGAAGTATGAGAGGACAATGGTTATCAGAATGACCGATATCGTGTCAAGAGTTGCGGGGGATATAGGTAGCTCCCATTCTGAGCGTGTTATTGCCCCAACTATCATATCCGAAAAGTTTTCAGCCGCAAACGCACTTCCAAGAAATCCCGAAAGAGTTATCGCCACCTGAATAGCGGCAAGAAATCTTGCGGGCTTGTCGGTAAGACGCTGAAGGCGTATTGCCTTTTTGTTGCCTTTAGCTGAAAGCTGTGATATTTTTGCGTCGTTAGCGTTTAGCATAGCTATCTCGGCGCAAGCGAAGACAGCGTTCAAAAATATAAGGAAGAATTGCAGTAATAGATGAAATATTATAGTTTTCATTTTATCCTCTGTAAAAAAGTAATTGTTTTCAAATTTTAATTATTTGCAAGCTATTATATATTCATTATGAAAAAACGCAAAAAAGCATAGCCTGACACCGGGGAGCGCAGGTTATGCCTGTTTTTGTATATTGTATTGTATAATCGATCGGTACAGTCTGTACTGTCGCAATTATCCACGGCTAAAAGATCCTTTCACACAAATATAAATAAGCTATATATAACAGTATAGCATATAAAATGTCATGTGTCAACAGTTTTGAGGATATTTCATTGTTTGTTCATCTTATATTCAGAAAGCGCGCGTGCAAGCTGATCGGGACAAGAGGTAGGCTTAAAACCGCAACGGATTCCCGAAAGACGCTCGATTGCCTCATCTACTGTCATTCCGACGAGAAGCTTTGCGACTCCCTGTGTATTTCCCGCGCATCCGCCCGTGAATTTCACCTTGACGATTTTGCCGTTGTCAACGTCTACATCTATTTTGCGCGAGCATACTGTGTGAGGAGTGTATTCTATGTGTTCCATAATTAAAAAACCTTTCTTTTGATACATTTGGAATAAAAAATGTGATTTTGAACGTCATATCTCAAAGAAAAGACCGATTGGGGTATGACTTGGAAATTCAAGCGAGAGATAGAGCAGAAAAGCGCACATATCGGCGCGGTTGTCAATGGCGAACGAATAATATATCCTCGTTACGCTTGCGTCGTATGCAAGGGGAATACTTGAGGTCGAAAGGAGCTTTGCAGAGGATAGTCTTGCGGCATCAAAAATATCATGGGTTTCAAAACCCGAGTAACAGCTGAGCGAGAATTCAAATATCTTTTGAGCTGTTTTTGTTCTCGTATAGATTTCAGAGACCGTGCTTCGTCCCACAAGCGCGTATATTATTGTTTTTGCAGGATTTTCAGCTTCTATCTTACATACAGCGGCTATCTTTAGCTCATAGCTGTCCATCAGCGAGTAAAATCCAAACATTTTTCCGTCGGACGTATTTTCTATCGGAAGCACGGTAAACTCGCATATTCCCGATGAGACCGCCTCGCACGACGATTCAAAATTTGCGTAATATATGGGCTTTGAGTGAGGAATTACAGCCGAGAAGCGCGTGAGAGCCATATCGTTATAAATATTTCGGACAAGGGCTATTTTTCCGTGCGAGCCTGCGGCTGTCTGCAATGACGTGTCTATAAGCGAGGGTATATCCGAAGCATCCTTGATGGAATATATCTCGCAAAGAGCTCTGCAAACAGAGAGCTTTTCAAAGACCGAGGCACCCACGTACGTCCCGATACACTCGGAGTATAGCTCCTCGATAGGGGCAGAGTACCCCAAAAGAGATTCCGCAAGCTGAGCAAGAGTTATGCTTTTTTGTTCTGCTGTTATGTCCGCTCGTCTTTTAAGCTCGGACAAATTTTCAAGTATTACGTTTTTGCTCTTGGGTGTCATATCTTCATAAGTAGCTCAAAGCTGTCTTTCATAAAGCTCTGCATCTCGTCTGCCGAGAATTTTTTCTGAGAGAGCAGAGATACTTTGTATATATAAGAAGCGATAGAAATTGCTTTGTCGGGGTCTTGAGAGAGGGTATCTGAAAGCTTTGCTATAAGAGAGGAGGAGGTGTTGAGTACAAGCGTCATCTCTGTTGGCATAGCATCGGCAGACATACCATAAAACCTCATCATTTCTTCCATTCTGCGACTTTCCTCGGATATATTTAAAAGCGCAGGAACAGAGCTATCCTTGAGCGAATCAAATTTTATCTCAAGCTTGTCGTTTCCGCTTGCCTTTTTGAAGATATCGGCAAGCTCCTCGTTTTCGCTTACGCATCCGTCGCCCTTGAGTGTATCGGCTATTTCGGCATCGACTCTTACAAATTTAACGTTCTCCATATACTGCTCAAGCATCGTGCAGAACTGAGTCTCTATCGGGCGTTCAAAGAGCGCCACCTTGATGCCTTGCGACGTAAACATAGAGATATACTGTGCCTGAAGCGCGGCCTCTGTAGCGTAATAGATCTTGTTTTCGTTTGTCTCTTTAGCTGCCTCGAGATATTCTGAATAGGTAAGGACGCTTCCGTCTGTAAGTGGGATAAGCAGAGAATTTTTAACTCTCTCATAGAACTTTCTGTCCTTCATGCAGGCATAGCATACGAAGGGGCATATATCGCGCCATATCTTCTCATAATTTTCTCTTTCGTTGTTGCAGAGGAAATTGAGCTTGTCCGCAAGCTTTTTAACGATATGCGCGGATACCTTTGAAACATAGGTGTTTGTCTGAAGGTAGCTTCTTGAAACGTTGAGAGGAAGCTCGGGACAATCGAGAACTCCCTTGAGTATGAGCAGATATTCGGGGATAACTTCCTTAATATTATCGGCAACGAAGACCTGATTGTAATAGAGCTTGACCTGACCCTCTATCGCCTCATATTCGTTTGCAAGCTTGGGGAAATATAGTATACCCTTAAAATTGAGGGGGTAGTCAGCATTTATGTGGATATGGAAAAGAGGCTCTCTGAAATCAGAAAAAACCTTTCTGTAAAAGTCAAGATATTCCTCGTCAGAGCACTCGGAAGGAGCTTTTTGCCAAAGTGGGAAAGTGTCGTTTATGGGCTCGGGCTGTTTGTCGTCCGCCTTTTCCTCGCCGTCGTCAAAATATATCTCAACAGGCATAAAGGAGCAATATTTCTCAAGCATCGCGCGTATCTTTGATGCACTGAGATATTCACTCTCCTCCTCTGAAATGTGCATTATAACATCTGTTCCGTGCTCAGCCTTGTCGGAGGCGTAGGACTCGTATTCACCCGCTTCGTTGCATATCCAACGAATAGAGGGAGCGTCGGTATAGGACTTAGTGTTGACTTCAACTTGGTTGCTTACCATAAAAGCCGAATAAAATCCAAGTCCAAAATGACCGATAATGCCGTTCTTTGCGCCGTCTGCCTGACTTTCGTACTTTTCGATAAAATCGACAGCTCCCGAAAGGGCGATACTGCAAATATATTTTGTAAGCTCCTCCTCGGTCATACCTATTCCGTTGTCGGACACGGTAATAGTTTTGGCATCCTTGTCAAGAGAGACGGTTATTTTGTAGCTGTCGTCTGTTTCTTCACGTATGCCAAGCGAACCGAGACGGCGGAGCTTAGTTATAGCGTCTGCCGCGTTTGAGACTATTTCTCTGAGGAATATATCCTTTTCGGAATACAGCCATTTTTTTATAATAGGGAATATGTGTTCGGTATCGACAGATATTCCGCCTTTTTTAAGAGTGGTATTCTGTTCATTCATTGTTGTTTCCTTCGTTTTGATCGGGAGCGTCCTGATCTGTTTCTTTATCTTTTTCTGAACTATTGGTTATTTTTTTGGATTTCTTGCTTTTGAAAATGCGAGCAAGTCTGCCGAATATAGAGTTGAAGATACGGTTAAATATCTTTTCATGATGCTCGTGCGGGTCGACCAAGGAGTAAGCAGGGAAATAATTGTCGATAGAGGTCGGAAGATTTTTCTTTGCAAGCTTCTCCTCAACAAGCTCGTTTATGATTATAGTTATCGTTGCGAACACGGGAACACCGATTATCATTCCTATAACGCCGAAGCAATCACCCATTATGATGATGGCAACGATAACTCCGAGAGAGCTTATACCTGTTGAGTTGCCAAGTATCTTCGGACCGATAACGTTTCCGTCAAGCTGCTGAATGAGGAATACGAGGATAAGGAAGAGAATAACCTTTTGAGGATTTGCGATAAAAACGATAAACGCGGTAGGAATAGCACCGATTATCGGGCCGAAGAGTGGGATGATATTGGTTATTCCTATGATCGTTGCCAAGAGAGAGGAATAAGGCATTCTGAAAATAAGCATGATGAAAAACGTAAGAATACCGATGATGATAGAGTCAACTATCTTACCGATAAAGAATCCGCCAAAGGTTCTGTTTGCGGATCTTACGTAGCGAAGCAAACGTATTCTTGACTTGTCCTTAAAGATAGCGGCACAGATCCTGCGCACCTGAGCGTGAAGTCTTTCTTTATCTATAAGCAGATAGATAGAAATGAATATACCAAGTATAGAATTCTTAACGCCGACATAAAGCTTAACGCCAAACTCTTTGACATACTCAAATATTATTGAAAAAATGTCTCCCGACTTTATAATAAAGTTTGAGAAAGAATTTATTATTTGCGCACTGTCTATTTTTACGTCGAATTCGGTTGATATTTTATTAGCTAAGCTGTTGATAAGCGCTACGGTTTTTTCTATATAGCTATCAAACTCAGATGCAAACTGCTTTATGCTGTCGATAAGCTGAGGTATCATCAAAAGCAGGAAAAGGACTATACAGAGAACCGCTACGACATATGTAAGCACCAATGAAAGCGCGCGTCTTGCGCCCTTGTGCTTTAGGTTTTTCAGTATTTTAAACTCAAACAGCTTGAGTATAGGGTTCAGCATATATGCGATAGCCGCGCCGATAGCGATGGGCGCTATTACGTCAAATATACTTGAAAGTAAGCCTGTTACGGCCGATATATTGGTTATGGCATAAAGAATAGTGAAGGCAAAAATAGCAAAGGTCAGCGATTTGTATACCTTTGGTTTGGTTTCAGAATTCATTTTGCGTCCTCCGTCAAATTGTACTATAATGTTACATTATGATATATATTTTATTCCTTTTTTGGCCTTAAGTCAATAGAATTTCAACAAAAAATAAATATAAATTATAATATGGTAAAAATGCTTGAAAAATATTCGACGATATGTTAAAATTACATAGAGATCGTTATATAAAACCGAGTTAGGAGAGCAATATGGCGTTGTTGTTAAAGGCTTATGCAAAAATAAACCTTCATCTTGACGTGGTATCAAAGGCGGAAAACGGATATCACGGCGTAAATACCGTTATGCAGACGGTATCGCTTTGTGATGATATAGAAATTTCGCTTAACAGCCGAGGTACTCACTCTATAATCTGCGACAGCGAAGATATACCCACCGACAGCAAAAATCTTGCTTGGCGCGCGGCAGACCTGTTCTTTGAAGCGGCAAAAAAGGATTTGTGGGCAGATATAAAAATAAGCAAGCGAATACCTATGGCGGCAGGGCTTGCGGGAGGAAGCGCCGATGCGGCGGCGGTATTTCGCGGACTCAATACGCTTTGCGGATATCCCTTGTCAAAGGATGAGCTTTTGGCGCTTGGCGCGCGGCTTGGCGCAGATATTCCGTTTTGTATAGCTTGCGGAGCGACTTTTGCCGACGGATTTGGTGAGAGGCTGCACGCTATCCCGTCCATGCCGAGCTGTTATATCCTTGTAGCTTGCGGAAAAGAGGGGGTATCTACCCCTTGGGCATATTCTATGCTTGACAGAAAATACGAAGATTTTGTTTGCGGGGCGTATATTCCTCATTCGACCGAGCGTTTGATGTCTGCAATCGAAGCAGGGAAGATAACCGATATTGCCGCAAATATATATAATATTTTTGAGAGTGCGATAGAGCCGGAACGAACAGAGGTTACGACTATCAAATCGCATATGAGCGCGGGAGGCGCGCTTGGAGCTATGATGAGCGGAAGCGGACCTTCTGTGTTTGGCATTTTTGACAGTAAAGATAAAGCCGCGGCGACGCTCCATAATCTTAAAGGTGCGGGTGTTAGCGCCTTTCTTGCAGAGCCGATAGCGAATATTGAATAATTTGACAAATAGACAAATAAATACCCCCTGTAACGGAGGTTATACAAAAATTATCCGTCGGAAGATCCGACGGATAATTTTTATTTAATTATTATTTTTTTAGCGAACTAAGATTTAATTAGTCTTCTTTCTTTCTGGTAACAAACGCTGTAATTGTTCCAACGGTTGCTATCATAGCTATGCCGCTAAGAGCGATGGAGTTCTTGCATCCACCCTTTTCCTCAGCTGCTGTTGTAGCTGCTGTTGTAGCTGCTGTTGTAGCCTTAGCAGTTGTTGTAGCTGCTGCTGTTGTTGTAGCTGCTGCTGTTGTTGTTGCAGCGGGAGCAGCGGAAGTAGCGGGAGCTGCGGAAGTAGCGGGAGCCTCGGAAGAAGCGGGAGCCTCAGAAGAAGCGGGAGCCTCGGAAGAAGCGGGAGCCTCGGAAGAAGCGGGAGCCTCAGAAGAAGCGGGAGCCTCGGAAGAAGCGGGAGCCTCGGAAGAAGCGGGAGTCTCGGAAGAAGCGGGAGTCTCGGAAGAAGCAGGAGTCTCAGAAGAAGCGGGAGTCTCAGAAGAAGTAGCGGGAGCCACAAAGACGCTACCCTTGTAGATATCTACACCCTTAATTGTTGTATTGATGGACGCAGGATAGCACATGTAGACCGTAAATGCGAAAGCATCTGTCTCACCAATCTCCATAGGCTGCTGCTCAAGCACCATCCAGCTATCCTCAGAGTAGAGGTTAGTGCCACAACCCTCCTTGAGGATATAGGAAGTGAACTTGCCTGCATCAACATTGTACTCGATCATCATTGTAACGAATCCGCCCAACGTATCATAAGCACCGCCTAAATCGCTGAACATTGCATATCCACCGGTCTTAGTGGGACCGTTAAGGCTGGCAGTGGAAATCTTTGTCTGACCTTTGGAGAGAGAAGCACGGTTAGTCTCAGTAGTGTTGTGGTTAGAGTAGTTGTTGTAAGTATTATACCATTCTGTACCCGTATTGCCGGTTGTCCAACCGCCAATACCTACGGAGTTGTTCTTAGGTGTGTTAGAAGCGCCTTCAGCGTCAATACCTGTGCTTGCATTTACCTTGTAGATCATAGTGTACGAAGTGTTTGCATTAGCGGGAAGTCCTTTGATAAAGCCGCCATAGAATCCAGGGATCTGACCGTCGTTGGTTACAGTGCTGGGTACGCCTGTTATGGTAA
>JAZSBF010000064.1:0-10403 GCA_045602205.1 Eubacteriales bacterium | reverse complement strand
ATATTTTATCACAAAAAACGACAAATAACAATGTGCATTTTTAACAAAATATAAATATATTTCACTCAAAAAATACACAAAATGTTAAAAAAGGATAGATATCTGCAATAACCGTCGTTCTCGCATCCTTTTACATACCTTCTCTAAAACAAACATATTTAAAATAAAAATGCAACACGGCGGTAGGCTATGGTCCGCCGTGTTGCTTCCTTAGAGAAAAACATTAAATTCAGCAAAATAATCTTTAGGGAGCATAGAAACTTTTTCAGCAAGTTTCTTGGGGAGCGCGAGGGGACTTCTTTTTAAAGAAGTCCCCTCGCATATTCCCTTTCCAACCCAACACAAACTATCTTTTTATCGCGCTTAAAAGCAATACGAAGGCAAAGCATATAAGTATGGGCAGCTCGAAGTTTTTTATGATAATGTTGTGGATACCTACCGAAAGAGAGTCGGAATGAAAGACGAAATCGGGAGAAAACAGAAGGAGATATAGCTTTGTAATAACGGCTGAGAGAACTCCTTGGCAAAGCTTGGCGATAAAATAGGGCTTAAAGGAAATATTTCTGTCGGCGCAAAGACTCATTATCTGAAAGTGCACCGAGATACCCGACCATCCGCCGATGAAGGCCGCGATAATGATTCCTCTCTCGTTTGGGGAGAGCAGAGCTGCCTGTGACATTCCCCCCGTAATCTCAAAAAAGCCGAAGAGGAGCGTTCTTACGGTATCGGGAAGCTCGGACGAGGCAAGAGCCGACGAGAAAACGCCCATAACGGCGGTGAAGAAAAGCACGAAGGCGCATATCCGAAGGATACCAAAGGCAGACGAGGTCACAGCCTCGGTAAAATCCCCCACAAAAGCCTTGGGCTTTGTGTTATTTTTATTAGGGATAATCATTTCTGCCCCAGTGTCAGATCTGCGATAGATTATATTTTGCGCCACTCCTACCGCAAAGGAGGAGAGGAGAATAGCCGCGTAAAGCAGAATGCCAACCTCACGGCAGCCGAAAAGAGATACTCCCACGGCGCTGATGATAAACGCCGAGCTTGGATTGTTTGCGAAGGTGAGCAGACGCTCAAGCTCCTTTTTTGATATTTTTCCCGCGTCGTACATCGAGACGGCGCTTTTTGCGCCTATCGGAAAGCCGCAAAGTATTCCGAGGATAGCGGAGCATCCCCCCTCTCCGCTCACTCCGAAAAGCCGCCGCATAGGCGCTCGCAAGATCCGTCCGATAAATTCCGCCGCGCCGCTTGCGACTATCATATCCGATATCACCATAAAGGGAAAGAGCGACGGTATTACGGTCCTTACGCAGAGCGTGAGTCCTTCGGACATATATTTTATTGCAAGGTCGGAATTTTTGACGATGAGAAGGAGAGAAAAAAGCGTTATAAAGCAAAAGGTCACTTGTCTTGGCGAGGCGTCCTGAAAACGCCTTTTTTTATGCCGTTTGCCTATCTTGACGGTCATTTTGCAACACCCCCTCTCATAAAATATTTCAGATGCTAAATTTTACTTAAAAATTTTTTGAAATATTCCTCGCGAAAAAGTTTTGCGAGGGGAGGGGGATAGAGATGAAAAGCTTTAAAGAGACGCTCTATAAAAATCTCGACATACAGCCCGACGTATTCGGAGGGAGTGTGATAGAGGTCAGGGGCGGGATATCTATGCTTGTCCGCGGATGTGAGAGGATACTTGAATACGGCTCGGAGAAGATGTGTCTGCGGCTTTCGGACGGGACTCTTCGGGTCTTGGGAGAGGGACTTATCTGCACCTCGTATTACGGAAGCGCCGTGGGCATAGAGGGCAAAATAAGAACGATATCCTTCGAGGAGGAGACATGAAAAGGATAATACTTTTTATTCTCGGTTATAAAAGACTTTTTGCCGAGCAGAGATACGCCGCCGAGATAATGAATATCTGTATGAGACACGGGTATATTTACAGAGACAGCGCTTTCGAAGACGGACGGATATATCTCACGGTGTCTCTCCGCACGGCAAAAAAGCTCTTGTCAAGCTGCGCCAAAGAGGGAATAGAGCTCGTAGAGGAGCGTGAGACGGGACTTCCGAGAATGCTTTACAGATACCGCCGCCGATACGGCATCGCCGCAGGGGCAGTTCTGTCTGCGCTGATAATTTTTTTCTCAAGCCAAGTGATATGGGATATACGCGTAGAGGGAAACAGGGAGATAAGCGACGACGAGGTGATAGCCGAGCTGAATGCCGCGGGGCTCTCGCTCGGAAGGGCGAGAGCTAAGCTTGATACCGACAGCATACAGAATAGGGTGATGATATCCTCTGATAAGATATCGTGGATATCGGTAAATATAATCGGCACTGTCGCAGAGGTCGAGATAAGAGAGAGCGAGGTCGTGGAGGAGAGCGAGGATTATGCCGCCGCCAACATCGTCGCAGAGAGAGACGGAGAGATAGCGCTCTTTGAGGACGTGAGGGGAAATATCCTTCTCGATATAGGAGACAGAGTGCGCGAGGGCGAGCTTATAGTCAGCGGACTTTACGAGGGCTCGGGAAAAGGTATAAGATATACGAGAGCGAGGGGCAAGGTGTTTGCAAGGACAAACCGCGAGATATGCGTCGAGATACCACTCAAATATGAGAAAAAGGTCTATACGGGAAGAGTCTTTACAGAAAAACACCTTATTTTTTTTGAAAAAGAGATAAAATTTTACGGAAATAGTGGAAATTCATACGATAGTTGTGATACAATAGATACGGTGGAGTATCTTAACGTGATGTCGATGGGAGATCTGCCGATAGGAATACGTACAGTAAAGCATATGGAATATACTTACGAGAGCGCCGAGAGGAGCGAGGAGGAAGCGAGGGAGCTTGCAAATTATAAGCTCAGATGTCAGCTTCTGCCCATAGCGAGCGAGGCAGAGCTTTTGACGAAGAATACCGAGATAAACAGTACCGACGAAAAGCTTATACTCATATGCGAGATAGAGTGTATCGAAAATATAGCGAAAATAAAAAAGATAGATATTGCCGACCTGCCGCGATAGGTCAAAAGGAGCAAAATGGAACAAAAGACGGTAAAAATTGAAAACACCGAGATAACCTCAAGAATATTCGGAAGCTTTGACGCAAACGTGCGAATGATAGAAAACGCCTTCGGAGTGCAGATATACAATCGCTCGGACGAGGACGGTGACGCCGTTATGATAAGCGGAGAGAGCGCGGAGCAGGTATCTCTTGCGGCAGACGCTGTAAAATATCTCGGAAATATGGCAAGATATAACGAGATGATAAGCGATCAGCAGGTGGGGTACGTAATAGATATGCTCAAGGACGGAAGGGCAAGTGAGCTCTCGGATCTTGAACAGGACTGCATCTGCATCACGGCAAAGGGCAAGCCGCTCAAGGCAAAGACCGTGGGACAGAAAAATTACGTGCGGGCGATATCCAAGAACACGATAGTTTTCGGTGTCGGACCTGCGGGAACGGGAAAGACCTTTTTGGCGGTCGCTATGGCTGTTAAAGCGCTTCGCGAAAAGCAGGTCAGCCGAATAATTCTGACTCGCCCCGCAATAGAGGCGGGAGAAAAGCTCGGCTTTCTTCCGGGTGACCTTCAGAGCAAGATAGACCCCTATCTTCGTCCGCTTTACGACGCGCTCTTTGAGATGATGGGAGCGGAGAACTATCAGAGACATATAGAAAAGGGAACTATCGAGATAGCGCCGCTTGCTTATATGAGAGGAAGAACGCTTGACGACAGCTTTATAATTCTTGACGAGGCGCAGAATTCCACTCCCGAGCAGATGAAGATGTTTCTTACACGTCTCGGCTTCAACTCAAAGGCGGTCATCACGGGCGACCTCACGCAGACAGACCTTCCCACAGGGCAAAAAAGCGGTCTTGCCTCTGCGGTGCACATTCTTGAGGGGATAGACGATATAGCGATACACGCCTTTACCGACAGAGACGTTGTAAGACACAAGCTTGTGCAGAATATAATAAGAGCTTACGAAAAATACGACAAAGAGCGCGCCGAGGCAAGAGCCGAGGGACGTTACAGAGCGAAAAAATAAGGAGACGGCTTTATGAGTAAAACGATGATATATTTTGAAAATTCGCAAAAAAAGATCGCGGTCACCTATAAGCTTAAAAAGCTTATGAGACTTGCTGTCGAGGCGACTCTTGCATACGAGGGATATCACAATAGCTGTGAGGTCTCGATCTCCTTTACCGACGACGAGGGAATAAGAAAGCTCAATAAGAAATTCAGAAAGATAGATAAGGCGACCGACGTGCTGTCCTTCCCGCTTTTCGACTTTGAGGGATCTGACGAGCCCCCTGTTGACGAGCTTGAAAATTCGCTTGGGGATATAGTGATATCGCTTGAGCGCGCCGAGGCGCAGGCAGAGGAATACGGACACAGCTTCGAGCGCGAGACGGCGTTCCTTTGCGTACATTCAATGCTTCATCTTCTCGGCTACGATCACGTAGACAGCGAGGATGACGAGCTCGATATGCGCCGCCGCCAGACAGACATTATGCAGATGCTCGGTCTTGCGGTAAAATAAGGATAGGAGACGGAAAATGAAAAAAACAGGATTTATAGCGATAGTGGGAAGACCCAACGTAGGAAAATCAACGCTTCTCAACTCGATACTCGGAGAGAAGGTGGCAATAGTTTCAAGCAAGCCCCAGACAACGAGAAACAGGATACTCGGCATACACACGGTAGGAGAAAATCAGTATGTGTTTCTTGATACCCCCGGTATGCATACCCCTAAGAACACGCTGGGCGAATATATGGTAAACGCCGCAAATTCCTCGATGCAGGAGGCGGATGCGGTGATACTTGTGGTCGATACTGGCAAGGAGATAACAGCGGTCGAGGAGAACGTTATAGCTTATCTCAAAAAGTCGGGTATCCCCTCGATACTTGCGCTCAATAAGATAGATATGTATCGAAGAGAGGATATCGCCGCCGCTCTTGCAAAATATTCCGAGAAGCACAGCTTCGACGCCTTTGTGCCGATAAGTGCGAGAAGCGGAAAGAACGTGGCGGAGCTTCTTTCGGAGTGCGACAAATTCCTCTCCGAGTCCGAGTGGTTCTTCCCCGAGGATATGGTCACAGACCAGCCCGAGAGACAGATAGCCGCAGAGATAATAAGAGAGAAGATACTCCGCACTCTCAATAAAGAGATACCTCACGGAACGGCTGTCGTGATAGAGGAATTTAAAGACGAAAAGACCCTTATAAGCATTCGCGCCGAAATATTCTGCGAGAAGGCGTCGCATAAGGGAATAATCGTAGGAAAGAAGGGAGAGTCGCTCAAGCTCATAGGAAGCTATGCGCGCGAGGACCTTGAGAGGCTGTTTGGAACTAAGGTATATCTCAACCTTTGGGTAAAGGTAAAGGAGAACTGGCGAGACAGCGTTGGAATGGTGTCCAATTTCGGATATTCCGACAAGGAATGATTTTTGGAGGACGACGTGAGAGGAACTGTTGACGGACTTATCTTGCGCGAGACAGCCGTGGGAGAGAGCGATAAGCTGCTTACGGTGCTTACGGCAGAGTACGGCAAGATACTTATGAGCGCCAAGGGAGTGCGCTCGATGAAGAGCAAGAATATATCTCTGTGCAGACTTTTCACATACGGAAACTTTGAGTTTTACGAAAAGGGCGGCAAAAGATGGCTTGCGGGCGGTTCTGTGAATGACAGCTTTTTTGCGCTCAGTACCGATATCGAGGATTTTGCTCTCGCGTCCTATATCGCCGAGATAGCGGGCGAGATAACGGGTGAGGGAGTTGACGCTACCGATGTTTTGCGAACGACCCTCAACACCTTTTACGCCATAGAAAAAAAGCTCAAGCCCAGAGAAATAATCAAGGGCGCGTACGAGCTTTTCGCGGCGAGAATCTCGGGCTTTGAGCCCGACGTCTCGGGCTGCAGGGAATGCGGAGACGTATATCCCGCCGCGGCGTATCTTGACGTTATGAACGGCTCTCTTTTGTGTGAGGCGTGTATGTCTAAAAAACACGCGGGGCAGAGAGCTATACCCGAGACAGACAGGTTCGCGGCAAGGAATATTTTTCTGCCGATAAATCCCTCGCTTCTCGCGTCTGTGCGCTATGTTATCGGAGCGACTCCGTCGCGTCTCTTTGCCTTTGAGCTAAAGGACGATGCCGATATCAAAGACTTTTCAAGGCTTGGAGAGAGCTATCTCCAAAACCACCTTGAGCGAGGATTTGATACCCTCGACTTTTTGAAGACGGTCTCGGAAAAGATTTAGGCAAGAGGGACAAATCCGAACCCGCCCTGAAGCCCGAATTTCAGTGCTTTTATGGCACTTGTCTTACTTGCAAAGCAAATTAAGGAAGCAATAATGGAAATAAAAGAAAAAACACTCAAAACACTTGAATTTGATAAGGTAAAAAATATACTCGCATCGTACTGCCCGACCTATGGCGCGGCGCAGATGGCGCGGGAGCTTATGCCGTGTGACAACATAGACCTTGTTGTGCGGTCACAAAAGCGGACTACTGACGCCAAACGTCTGGCTGACGCGAAGGGAATGCCGTCGTTTGGCGGTGTTCGCGAGATAGACGAGGTCTGCGACAGGGCCGAGAAGGGCGCAACGCTTACTCCGAGGGAGCTTCTTGACGTCGCGTCGGTGCTCAAGACCTCTCGTATGCTAAAGGATTATATCCGCACGAACAAGACCTTCGATACCGTTCTTGACGAGATATTCGAACGCCTTATGCCCGCGAAAATAATTGAGGACAGAATAGCGCGCTCGATAATCGCCGAGGATATGATAGCCGACGAGGCAAGTCCCGCGCTTTCTGACGTAAGAAGAAAGATAAGAGTTACTAACGCGAGGATAAAGGACACGCTTAAAAGCTTTATCAGCGGTTCATATTCAAAGCACCTTCAGGAAAATATCGTAACCCAGAGAAACGGGCGTTACGTCGTGCCCGTGCGCGCCGAGTCCAGAAACGAGGTCAAGGGACTTATTCACGACACCTCGTCATCTGGAGCTACGATATTCGTCGAGCCTATGGCGGTGGTCGAGGCTAATAACGAGCTGAGAATGCTTGAAGCCAAGGAAGCTCACGAGATAGAGAGAGTGCTTATGGAGATGTCGTCAGACGTCTCGTCTATGGCGGAGCAGATACGACTCAATTACGCGAATATAACCGAGCTCGCGTTCGTTTTCGGATGCGCAGAGCTTTCAAGAAGGACCGACGGCACAGAGCCGATAATATGCAATGAGAGACGGATAGAGCTCCTGCGGGCAAGACACCCGCTTATCGATAAGGCGACGGTCGTGCCTATAAACGTTTCGCTTGGCGGAGAGTATGATACGCTCATAATAACAGGTCCGAATACGGGCGGAAAGACGGTAACGCTTAAAACGCTCGGACTTTTCACGCTCATGGCTCAGGCGGGGCTTCACATTCCCGCGGACGAGGGCTCGACGCTCTGCGTACAGAGGAGAGTGCTCGTTGACCTTGGCGACGAGCAAAGCATAGAGCAGTCGCTCTCCACCTTTTCCTCGCATATGGTAAACATAGTTTCGATAGTTTCCGAGAGAGACGATAGCTCGCTCGTCCTTTTTGACGAGCTTGGCGCGGGCACAGACCCTGTTGAGGGAGCGGCGCTTGCCGTTGCCGTGATAGAGAACGTGCGCTCAGCGGGCGCGCTTTGCGCGGCTACCACGCACTATACCGAGCTTAAGGCGTATGCCCTTGATACCGAGGGGGTCTGCAACGCATCCTGCGAGTTTGACGTTGAGACGCTCAAGCCCACCTATAAGCTTCTTATCGGTACACCGGGAAAATCAAACGCCTTTGCGATATCGGCAAAGCTTGGACTTCCAAGCGAGATAATCGAGAGAGCGAGCGACTACGTAAGTCAGGAAAACAAGCATTTTGAAAATGTCATAGGCGAGCTTGAGGCAAGACGCTCCGAAATGGAGAGGGAGCTTGAGAGCGCAAGACTTATGCGAGAGGAGTACGAGAAATTCAAGGAGAATGCCGAGAAGGAGATAAAGGAAAAGCTCTCCTCGGCAGAAAGAACGCTTGAGAACGCGAGAAGCCGCTCGCAGAATATGGTCGAGAGCGCAAAGGCATCGAGCGACTTTATCATGGCGCAGATGGACAAGCTCCGTCGCGAGAAGGACTCGGAAAGACTTGGCGAGGAGCTTGACAAGGCAAGACAGGAGCTCCGTGAGCATTTGCGCCGTAACGAAGGGAAATACAATCCTGTAAGCGAACGCAAGAGGGACGAAAAATATGTCCTGCCCCGCAAGCTGAGGAAGGGAGACGAGGTGCTCATAGTAAGCCTTGGCAGAAAGGCGTATATCACCGACGAGCCCGACAGGTCGGGCAAGGTCGGAGTGCAGGCGGGTATTATCAGAACAAAGGTCGATATCGGAGATCTTGAGCTTATAGTCGAGGAGCAGGAGAGCTCGGCAAAGGAGAGAAAGTCCTCTTACAGAGCAAGCGTCAGCCGAGACTTCAGAGATGAGATAGACCTTCGCGGAAAAACGGGAGACGAGGCTTGGAGCGCTGTCGATAAATATCTCGACGAGGCGATGCTTACAGGCTTTTCAAAGGTCAGACTTATTCACGGCAAGGGAACGGGCGCGCTCAAGAACGCGCTTTGGGCGTATCTCAGACGGGACAGCAGAGTCGCAAGCTTCAGAATAGGTCAGTACGGCGAGGGCGACGGCGGTGTTACCGTAGTCGAGCTTAAATAAGATTTTACAAAATCGACAATACAAAAAGGATAATTAAAGCTATATTTATGCAAACTCATATTTTATGAATAATTGTCGAAAAAAATTAAAATTTCGGTAGAAAAAAATAGAAATATGTGTTATAATAGATATGTCAATTAAAATTTACGCATGGAGGAGCACATGAAAGGTACATACTACGCAGATCTCAGTGTTATCGGAATGAAGGGTTGTGAGCAGTTTGCAGCTCAGGTCGACTATTATTTGAAGGAATGGAGACGTCACGGAGGAGAGGAATCCTTCCTTATTGACGTTGACTGTCCAAGATTTGGAACGGGAGAAGCAAAGGCGCTTCTGCACGAGTCTCTCAGAGGTCACGACCTTTATATCATTTGCGATATGTTTAATCACGGAGTGACATACAAGATGTACGGCAAAGAAGTTCCCATGAGCCCCGACGATCATTATGCAGACCTCAAGCGCATAATTGCCGCAAACGCAGGCAAGGCAAGACGTATGACAGTCATTATGCCCATGCTTTACGAGGGCAGACAGCACAAGCGCTCCGGCAGAGAGTCTCTCGACTGCGCTGTAATGCTTCAGGAGCTTGTGGCTATGGGAGTGAGCAATATCATCACCTTTGACGCGCACGACCCCAGAGTTCAGAATGCTATTCCGCTTTCCGGATTTGATGACGTAAGACCTACCTACCAGATGATAAAGGCACTCGTAAGAGCAGTGCCCGACGTATCTCTCGATAAAGAGGATATCGTTATCATATCTCCCGACGAGGGCGCTATGTCCCGTTGTATGTATTATTCCTCTGTGCTTGGCGTAGACATCGGTATGTTCTATAAGCGCCGCAACTACTCTGTCGTTGTTAACGGACGAAATCCCATAGAGGCGCACGAGTATCTCGGCCGCGACCTTTCGGGCAAGGACGTTATCATTGTTGACGATATGATATCCTCGGGCGAGTCGCTTATTGACGTTGCGGTTCAGCTCAAGGAAAAGGGCGCAAAGAGAATCTTTGCATTTGCTACCTTCGGTCTCTTTACAGACGGCTTTGATAAGTTCGACAAGGCGTATAAAGATGGAATTTTCGATAAGATATTCACCTCCAACCTCGTATATCGCCGTCCGGGACTTTCTGAGAGAGAGTGGTTCGTTGAGGTAAATATGTGTAAGTATGTTGCTTACATCATCGATACCCTCAACCACGACGAGACCATCAGCGAGCTTCTCAATCCTGTTAAGAGAATTCACAAGCTTCTTGACAAGCATAAGAGAAAGCAGCCCGTTCAGATGAAATTAGATATGGATTAATGTTGATACCCCCGCCGATGCAAGCGCGCATCGACGGGGGTTTTTCTTAGTTTTAGGAGAAATTAAAGATAGTTTATGTTAGGGTTTTACGTTACTTTCTGTATTTTCAGAAAGTAACCAAAGAAAAACAAGAGAGGAAAGAGCACAAAAAGCTCTCTCCTCTCTTGACACACCTCTCACATCAACACGGAAAGCTATTATTACGTTCGCCCCGAAAATTTTAGCTAAATCGTTTCTGCGATAAACCGCTTGCTTTGCTGTTGTAGGGATATTGCGGAAAGCGATTATAATAAAAAAGAAACACGGCGGTTATGGTACGAGTGTTTATAGCAGATTTCACCATCGTGGGATAAATAGAA
>JAZSBF010000063.1:0-7558 GCA_045602205.1 Eubacteriales bacterium | reverse complement strand
ACCCGCTATGGCGGGTGGATATTTATTATAAAAAGTTTTATCTAAGTGATAAAAAATTGTGAAATGGTATAGACATCTTGGGTATTTTGTAGTATAATAATATGTAATGATAATGACTAATTGTCTCTTTTGGTTAACTGTCATATGAAATTTATATCTTTTTCGCATACGGAGGGAAAAATGAAGATCAAAAAAATAGCTGAATTGCTTAATGCCGAGGTTCTTTGCGGCGAGGAGCATCTTGATGGGGACGTAAATTCCGCGTGCGGTTGTGATATGATGAGTGACGTTCTTGCTTTTGTAAAAGAGCAGGCTGTACTTCTTACGGGACTTTGCAATCCTCAGGTGGTAAGAACGGCTGAAATGATGGATATGCGTTGTATAGTTTTTGTCAGAGGAAAGATGCCTCCCAAGGACGTTGTTGCTCTTGCGGAGGACGCGGGAATAGTTGTTCTGGCTACTTCTGAGAGAATGTACGTTGCTTGCGGAATACTTTACGAGAACGGGCTTTCGGGAGGGAGTGTTGTAAATGGCTGATAGCGTAAACTTCCACTTCGATATAGATGGCGACAGCTTTACCTCTGCGGGTGAGGCGTCGGTAATGATAAAAAAGCTTCTCAGACAGATGGAGTATCCGCCTGAGGTCATACGCCGTGTATCTGTTGCTATGTATGAGGGCGAGATAAATATGGTCATTCATGCAAACGGCGGAACGGCAGACGTAAACGTCTATTGCGATAGAATAGAGATAATACTTAAAGACAGCGGTCCCGGCATTTCTGATATAGATCTTGCTATGCAGGAGGGCTATTCCACAGCTCCCGATAATATCCGTTCACTTGGATTTGGAGCGGGAATGGGACTTCCAAATATGAAACGCTATACTGATGATATGAAGGTCGAGTCGGAGATAGGAAAGGGTACTACGGTATATATGACGATATATACTTGAGGCGTCTTGGAAAGAGGAAACAAATGTCAATAAAAAAACATTCGGTTACACTCGATATATCACGCTGTAAGGGGTGTACGAACTGCATAAAGCGTTGCCCCACCGAAGCGATACGTGTTCGTGATGGGCACGCGGTAATAAATGAAGATAAATGTATAGATTGCGGAGAATGTATAAGAGTTTGTCCGTATCAGGCGAAGAAGGCTATTTGTGATAGCTTTGAGGATTTTGAACGCTACAAATATAAGATAGCATTGCCGGCTCCCGCACTTTTTGGACAGTTTGAGGATCTTGAAGATCTCGACGATATACTTGCGGCGCTTCTTGCGTGCGGATTTGACGCTGTGTTTGAGGTTGCTCGCGCGGCGGAGATAATAACCGAGTATACAAGAAGATATTTCAAGAAGGCAGATCTTGAAAAGCCTGTTATAAGCTCTGCGTGTCCCGCAATCGTAAGACTTATAAATCTCAGATTTTCGTATCTTGCAGACAATTTGCTACCTATAATTCCTCCTATCGAGCTTGCCGCAATACTTGCGAGAAAAGAGGCAAAGATGGCAAATCCAAGTCTTAATGACGAGGATATAGCCGTTATATTCCTTACCCCTTGTCCCGCAAAGGTCAGCTACATAAAAAATCCACTCGGAGTTGAGAAGAGCGCGGTTACAGGAGCAATATCGATAAACGATATCTATTTCAAGGTGAGAGCAAAGCTTAAAGACGTAAAAACGCATATGGCTCTCTCGAAAACCGGTATAATCGGACTTAGCTGGGCAGGAACGAGCGGAGAGTCCACAGCGCTCTTTTCGGAAAAATATCTTGCCGCGGACGGTATTGAAAACTGTATAAAGGTGCTTGACCAGATAGACAGCGGAACTATCCGCGGACTCGAATTCGTCGAGCTTAACGCGTGTAGCGGAGGCTGTGTCGGCGGTACTTTGAACGTTGAAAATCCCTATATCGCAAAAGCGAGACTCAGCTCGCTCAGAAAGTATTTGCCTGTTTCAAGAAACAGACCCGATGACTTTGGCTCGAATCAATTGTCAGAAGATGTTTTGCTTGATATGTGCAAGATAGATAGCTATTCGGGCAATCCTTGTCCCGACAGAGCAGAGGTCATAGAGCGTATGAAGAAGATAGAGGAGATATACAAAAATCTTCCTAAGCTCGACTGTGGCTCGTGCGGTGCGCCAAACTGCCACGCGCTTGCTGAGGATATAGTTATGGACGGAGCATCCGAATCCGATTGTCTGATAAAGCTCAGAGATAAATATATGTTGAACAATTGATGATTTATAATTTTGTAAGAGGTGATTTGTTATGATTACAGTGAAAGAACTTTGTGAAAAAAATCAATATGAAATTTTGTGTATGCCCTCTCCCAATAAAGAGGTAAAGGGCGGATATGCAGGCGATCTTCTCAGTTGGGTGATGGGATCTGCTGAGGCGGGTGACGCTTGGATAACTATAATGTCGAACCTTAACATAATCGCGGTGGCAACACTTACGGATGTGGCGTGCATTATACTCTCTGAGGGAGTTGATCTTGATGAGGGAGTGCTTGAGAGCGCGATCGCCAAGGGCGTTAATATTCTTTCAACTAAAAAGGATACATTTGCGGTCTGTGCAGAAATATCTGCACTCGTATGAGTAAATATTATTACGATCTTCATATTCACTCCTGCCTGTCTCCCTGCGGAGACGACGATATGACGCCTAACAATATTGCGGGCATGGCAACGCTTAACGGACTTAATATCATAGCGCTTACAGACCATAACAGTTGCAAGAACTGTCCCGCGTTTTTCGAGGCGTGTAAAAGATACGGACTTATCCCGATCGCGGGAATGGAGCTTTCAAGCGCGGAGGACGTTCATCTTGTTTGTCTTTTTCCTGAGCTCGATATGGCGATGGCTTTTGACAAGGAGATAGAAAAGCATCTTCCAAGCATAGAAAACCGTCCCGATATTTTCGGAGAGCAGCTTGTACTTGACGGAGAGGATAATCAGATCGGTACAGAAAAAAAGCTGCTTATAACAGCGACAGACCTTTGGACGTCAGATGCTATCGAGCTTGCGCGTTCCTTTGGAGCGCACGTTCGCCCCGCGCATATCGATAGGCAGTCGAACGGGATGATAGCGATACTCGGTGACGTGCCGAGCGAATACCGCTTTAATTTCGTTGAATTCAACGACGCCGAAAATAAAGACGAGTATTTCGCAAAATATACGTCGATCCGCGGTAAAGGAGTCATAGTCAGCTCGGACGCGCATCATTTGTGGGATATAAATCCCGCGCTTAATTCGTTTGATATAGAGGACGAGCCATACAGCTCTGCAAATGTACGCCGTAAGCTTTTTGAAATGCTCACGGCAGAATAACAAACGTAATTTATTATAAAAAACGTAAATAAATTAAAAAATAGAATACGGAGGATTTTTCATTATGAAAAAGAATTTGACCACAGTAATGTTCCGTGGTACAAAGGCTCAGGAAGAACATCTTGTAGCTGAGATCGAAAAGCTTCGCGGAACACCTGGTGCAATGATGCCTATTCTCCAGAAAGCTCAGGAGATATACGGATATCTTCCCATCGAGGTTCAGAGAATCATTGCAAAGCACACGGGAGCATCTCTTGAGGAGATATACGGAGTATCTACCTTCTACTCGCAGTTTGCTCTTAATCCTAAGGGAGAGATATCTATCGGAGTTTGTCTCGGAACAGCTTGCTATGTAAAGGGAAGCGGAGACATACTTGACAGAATTATAGAGGTCCTTGGACTTCCCGCAGGCTCTACAACAGCTGACGGAAAATTTTCTCTCGAGGCTACAAGATGTATAGGCGCTTGCGGTCTTGCGCCTGTAATCACGATTAATAACGACGTTTACGGAAGACTTACAAAGGCAGACGTTGACGGCATACTTGCAAAGTACAGATAATCGATGAAGGAACTGTCTCTTAATATACTTGACGTGGCAAAGAACTCGGTAACCGCGGGAGCTGATACTATACGGATAGAGCTGATAACCGACGAAAACGGATGGCTGAGCTTTTCTGTTGAAGATAATGGCTGCGGAATGAGTGACGAGGTGCTAAGACGAGTGACCGACCCATTTTATACCACAAGAAAGACGAGAAGCGTAGGACTTGGTCTGCCGTTTCTCAAGCTTGCGGCAGAGCAAACGGGCGGAGAGCTTAAAATAAGCTCTTCGACTGAGAAGGGAAAAAGCGGAACAAAGCTTGTAGCTACCTTTGATACAAAAAATATCGATTTTATGCCGCTCGGCGACATAGTTTCTACTGTGTGCATACTTATATCGGGAAGCCCCGATATACACTTTGTGTTCAGAGACTCTATGCCAAAGGGGACTGTTCTGCTTGACACGGCGGAGCTTAAGGCAGTGCTTGGAGACGATATATCTCTCGCAGAGCCCGAGGTCGTGGCTTGGATGCGCGAATATCTTAAAGAGCAGTATGAACAACGTGTTGAACAATAGTAAATAAGTAAAATGGAGGATATAAAATAATGAAATCATTAGCGGAACTTGCTGCAATCAAAGAAAGAATGCAGAACAAGGTTGTGATCCGTGAGGGAGCTGCCAAGACAAGAGTCGTTGTTGGAATGGCAACCTGCGGAATTGCAGCGGGTGCAAGACCCGTTCTCAACGCATTTGTTGAGAGTATAGACAAGGCGGGACTTGTTGATAAGGTAACGGTTACCCAGACAGGCTGTATAGGAATTTGCCAGTACGAGCCTGTTGTAGAGATATTTGAAGAGGGTAAGGAAAAGGTAACCTATGTAAAGCTTGACGCTGCAAAGGCAGCAGAAATAGTTGAAAAGCACCTCAAGGGCGGAAGCGTAATTGCGGAATATACCATCGGCGCTTATAAAAAATGATGAGAGGAAATAGAAAATGATAAGATCACATGTATTGATTTGCGGCGGTACAGGATGTACATCATCAGGAAGCGTTAAGATAATGGACGCGATGAACGCAGAGATCGCTGCAAAAGGTCTGGCAGATGAAGTCAAGGTCGTAGGAACAGGTTGTTTCGGACTTTGCGCACTTGGACCGATTATGATTGTTTATCCCGAGGGAACATTTTACAGCTGTGTAACAGTTGACGACGTTCCCGAGATCGTCGAGGAGCATCTCCTCAAGGGCCGTCCTGTTGAAAGACTTGTATATCACGAGACAAAGGACGAAGATATTCACCACGCAACATCGCTCTCCGAGACTGTCTTCTACAAGAAGCAGAAGAGAGTTGCTCTCCGTAACTGCGGTGTTATAAACCCTGAAAATATTGATGAATACATAGCTATGGACGGTTATCAGGCTCTCGGTAAGGTTCTTACAGAGATGACTCCTGATGAGGTTATCCAGACTATCCTTGATTCCGGACTTCGCGGACGAGGAGGCGGCGGATTCCCCACAGGACTTAAGTGGAAGTTTGCATCGGGCAACCGTGGCAATGTAAAGAAGTACGTTGCGTGTAACGCAGACGAGGGAGACCCCGGAGCCTTCATGGACCGTTCTATACTTGAGGGTGATCCTCACGCAGTTCTCGAGGCTATGGCTATCGCAGGTTACGCGATAGGAGCTGACGAGGGATATATCTACGTGAGAGCAGAGTATCCTATCGCTACCAATCGTCTTGAAGTTGCTATCAAGCAGGCTCGTGAGTACGGACTTCTCGGAAATGATATTTTCGGAACAGGCTTTAATTTTGATATCCAGCTCCGCTTTGGCGCAGGCGCGTTCGTTTGCGGTGAGGAGACAGCTCTTATGACCTCTATCGAGGGTAACAGAGGTGAGCCCCGTCCCCGTCCTCCGTTCCCCGCGGTAAAGGGACTTTTCGGACAGCCCACAATACTTAACAACGTTGAGACTTACGCGAATATTCCTCAGATAATCAACAACGGTGCAGAATGGTTCTCGGCTATGGGAACAGAGAAGTCCAAGGGAACAAAGGTATTTGCTCTCGGCGGAAAGATCACCAACACAGGACTTGTTGAAGTTCCTATGGGAACAACTCTCCGTGAGGTAGTTGAGGAGATAGGCGGAGGAATTCCAAACGGTAAGAAGTTCAAGGCTGCTCAGACAGGCGGACCTTCGGGCGGATGTATTCCCGCATCTCTTATCGACACTCCCATCGACTACGATAACCTTATCGCTATCGGCTCGATGATGGGTTCGGGCGGACTTATAGTAATGGACGAAGATACCTGTATGGTTGACCTTGCCCGCTTCTTCCTCGACTTTACGGTTGATGAATCCTGCGGTAAGTGTACACCTTGCCGTGTAGGTACAAGAAGACTGCTTGAGATACTTGATAAGATCATAGCAGGAAACGGCGAGATGGAAGACCTTGACAGACTTGAGGAGCTTGCAAACTACATAAAGAGCGCATCTCTCTGCGGTCTTGGACAGACAGCTCCTAACCCTGTTCTTTCTACACTCCGTTACTTCAGAGATGAGTATATCGCTCATATCGTTGACAAGAAATGTCCCGCAGGCGTATGTAAGAACCTGCTTCAGTACAAGATCATCGAGGACAAGTGTAAGGGCTGTACTGCCTGCGCAAGAAAGTGTCCTGTTGGCGCTATTTCCGGTTCTGTTAAGAATCCTCACACTATCGATACAGCAAAGTGTATCAAGTGCGGAGCTTGTGTTGCAACCTGTAAGTTTGGCGCGATCATTAAGGAATAAGAAAGGAGAACAGTGGACATGGAAACAATTAACGTTAAAATTAACGGCGTAGACTATGCCGTACCGAAGGGATCCACAGTTCTTGAGGCTGCAAAGGCTGCAAGTATAGATATTCCCACACTCTGCTATCTCAAGGATATCAACGAGATCGGCGCATGCCGTCTCTGCCTTGTTGAAGTATCTGAGGGCGGAAGACCTTACAGAATGGTAACTGCTTGCGTGTATCCCGTAACAGAGGGTATGTCTATTTTGACAAACACACCCAAGATAATGCAGTCCAGAAAGACAAACCTTGAGCTCGTTCTTTCAACTCACGAAAGAAAGTGTCTCTCGTGTATAAGAAGCACCACCTGTGAGCTTCAGAAGCTCTGCCTTGAGTACGGTGTTGACGAAAGCAGATTTACAGGTGAGAGAATTGGATATGCGGTTGACGATCAGTCGCCTATTATTCGCGATAACAACAAGTGTATCCTTTGCCGTCGTTGTGTAGCGGCTTGTAAGAACGTTCAGGGAATTGGCGTTATCGGTGCTAATGACCGTGGATTTGATACACATATCGGTTGCGCGTTCGAGATGCCTCTTGCAGAGACCTCTTGTATAAACTGCGGACAGTGTATCGTGTCTTGTCCCGTTGGCGCTATCTACGAGCGTGACGATACAGATAAGATCAGAGAGGCTATCGCTGATCCCTCAAAGCACGTATTTATCTGCACAGCTCCTTCTGTTCGCGCGCAGATCGGCGAGTGCTTCGGCTACGAGCCCGGTACTGACTGCGAGGGCAAGATGGTTGCGGCTCTCAAGCGTCTCGGCTTCGAAGGCGTATTCGATATGAACCTCACAGCCGACCTCACTATCATTGAGGAAGCTACAGAGCTTCTCGGCAGAATCCAGAAC
>JAZSBF010000062.1:0-26498 GCA_045602205.1 Eubacteriales bacterium | reverse complement strand
CTTACCTTTGCAAACGCTCTTAAGAACACAACGGGACTTCTTGGAAGCGACATTTTCGTTACCTCGATAATGGACAGCGCAAGCGGTCTTACAGCATTCCTTCCCGCAGTAATATTCCTCGTTGCTTGCTTCATCTCCTTCGCAACAGGAACATCTTGGGGTACTTTTGGAATACTTATTCCGATCGTTACAAGCGTATTCACAGCAACCGATCCCCTGCTCTTCGTTGGCATCTCGGCATGTCTTGCGGGAGCTGTATGCGGTGACCACTGCTCGCCTATCTCCGATACTACTATAATGGCATCGGCTGGCGCACAGTGCAATCATATTGACCACGTTTCGTCACAGCTTCCCTACGCTATCACGGTAGCCGCTATCTCGTTCGTTATGTTCTTGTTCGCAGGATTCGTTCCGAACGCTTGGATAGCTCTCCCCATCGGAATAGTTCTTACCATTGCTACTCTCTTTGTTATTAAGGCAATAGTTAAGAAAAAAGAAGCGTAATAATTTAGTATTTAGTATTTAGTATTAAGGGAAACCTTTTAAGGAAAGGTTTCCCTTAAAATCCCTTCCAAACCTTTTTAAAAAAGGTTTATTGCTCCCTAACATAGTATTGCTTAATGGGATATTTTTCTCTGATGTGGCAACACAGCGGACCATAGCCTACCGCCGTGTTGCGTTTTAATTGTATTCGTTCTACAAGATCCTAAATTTTCCTTAAATCAAACACTTTCCGCCATATCCTCACAACAGCAAAACAAACAATTACGCGGTAGGGGGTCGGTGCCAAATATTTACGAAGCAAATTTTGCGTTGCTTGCAACAGATCGACTGACCCGAGAACAAACGATTTATCTAAAACTTTCGGGGCGAACGTAATATTGGACTTCCGTGTTACCGTGAGTGGAAAGTCGAGAGAGGAGAGAGCTTTTTGTGCTCTCTCCTCTCTCGTTTTTCTTTGGTTACTTTCTGAAAATACAGAAAGTAACCTAAATAACTATCTACTTCCTACAATCCTGTATTCGTATTTTCTCATATCCTTTTTCCGCCGTTCAAGTAATCCGAGCTTACAAAGAAGATTAAGCGTCGAATAAAGAGCTCTGCCCGAAAAGCCTTTTAGCGCCGAATACTCCTTTGCTTCAAACACATCGGGACAACCGTCGAGCAAAAATTTATACGACTCAAGCCCCGAGTATCTCTCAAAGCTAAGCAACGAACGTGGAAAAAGCTCGCTGTCGTATTTCCCCGATTTTCTGTATCTTACAGCTTCATCAGAGTATCTGTATTCGTCTGCCGAGATATAAAGCACGACTATCTCAAGGCGCTCACTTTTTGCGCTCTCTCCAATATAGCATATCTGCTCAAAGATCTGCCCCGCTTTCGGCTTTTTGGGAGATTTTCTGCGTCTTAATACCTCTCCGCTCTCCTTATCGACCCTCACTATATTTTTCTGTGCGATAACGGGATGTATAACGGTCACCGAATGCTCGGTGCTCTCAAGATAATATTCTATCTTCTTTTGAAGCGGATAAAGACTTCCCGTCTGTATTTCGGTTATACAGCCGTCGCAAAAAACATCCGCCTTATAATTTCCAACACTTACCTCGTGGCATTTTACATCGTCCGTCACCATTTTTTTGAGTATCAAGTGAAGCCTTTTTTCGTTATACGTTCCAATATGACTTTGAATATGCCAGTTATAGTCAAATTCTTTACACAGAGAGTCAAATTTCTCTTTATCTACCGTCATATCGCAATACCCGCAAACTGATTCTGATAGAGCTTGTGATACTCACCGCCAAGCGCGAGCAGCTCGTCGTGGTTACCTGCCTCGCAGATAGCTCCGTCCTTTACGACAACTATCTTATCGGCATCTCTTATAGTGGAGAGCCTATGCGCTATTATAAGCGAGGTTCGGTTCTTCATAAGAGCTACCATAGCCTGCTGAATATACATCTCTGTTCTCGTATCAACGCTTGAGGTCGCCTCGTCAAGAATAAGTATCTTGGGATCTGCAAGAACCGCGCGCGCTATTGCGAGGAGCTGTCTCTGTCCTGCGGATAGGTCGCTACCCGACTCGGCAAGAACCGTATCATAGCCCTCAGGCAATCTCTCGATAAACACGTCCGCCTTGGCGTGCGCCGCAGCTGCCTTCATCTCCTCTTCACTTGCCTCAAGTCTGCCATACTTGATATTCGCCGCAATAGTATCCGAAAAAAGTACGGTATCCTGAAGAACTATCGCGATAGCCTTTCGCAAGGTCTCCTTTGGAATATCGGTTATATCTATTCCGTCTATCGTTATTCTGCCGCCGTCAATCTCGTAAAATCTTGTAAGCAGATTGACTATTGTCGTCTTGCCCGAGCCCGTAGCTCCGACGATAGCTATCTTCTGTCCCGCCTTTACCCAAAGGTCGAGCTTTTTGAGCACAGGCTCTCCCGCCTCATACGCAAATTCTATCTTTTCAAACTTAATATTCCCCTCTATCTCGCTGACCTTTATCTGCGAGTCTCCGTCGTTGACCTCGTCGGCACTATCCATTATCTCAAATATTCTCTCAGCGCCCGCAAGAGCCGTAAGGATCGAGGAATACTGATTGGCTATCTCGTTTACGGGACGGGTGAATTTTTTGGAATATTGAAGCATAGACTGTATGTTTCCTATCGTAAGCCTTCTCATAAAGCTTAAGGGATTGAGTATAAAGTATCCGCCGAAAACTGCAATAAGCACGTACTGAAGGTTTCCGAGAAAGTTCATACACGGACCCATTATAGATCCCCAGACTCTTGCGCTTATACTGCATTTTTTAAACTCCTCGCTGGTAGCGGAAAAATCGCGTATCGCCTGCTCCTCCTTGCCGTAAGCAACCACGGTCTTATACGAGGTGACCATCTCCTCTACCTGTCCGTTAAGCTGCCCCAAAAGCTTTTGGCGGCGAACGAAATATTTACGCATAAATTTTGCGAGATTGCCCGAAATTATTATCGTAAGCGGTATAGTAATACAAGCAATAAGCGCCATTATCCAGTTGTAATACAGCATCATTGAGAAAGCGCCCACAAGCGTCAGAACGCTTGATATCAGCGAGGATATCGACTGCGATATAGCGTTTGAAACGTTTTCAACGTCGTTCGTCATACGTGACATAATATCACCGTGGCGGTGTGTGTCGGTATATTTTATCGGCAGCTTCGATATCTTTTTGAAAAGGTCGTTTCGCAGTGTATATACCGTATTCTGCGACAGCTTTGCCGCAATTATACCCTGAAACAGCGTCAGCGACGAGCTGATAACGAAAAGTATTCCCATAAATATGAGATATCTTCCCATAGCTCCAAGGTCTACCGTAAGTCCGTCCTCGGTTATACGTATCGTATCTATCGCCGCGCCTTGAAGCGCAGGACCCGCGAGGTCGGAGATAGTGACGACAACCATTATCAGCGCAAGAGCTATTATGAGCATCTTGCTCTTCCCTATGTATTTGAGAAGTCTGAATAAAGTCTTTTTTATGTTTTTTGGCTTTTCGCGGTTAACTCGCGCGCCCATAGGACCGCCGGGACGTCCTCCTCCCGGTCCTCCGGGTCTGTTCATTGGAGGCATAGGGACGTCGCTTCTTTTTTGATTATTCATTTGCCGTACCTCCCATATTCTGCATCTGTGAGCTGTAAATATCCTTATAAGTCTCGCAATTTTTCAAAAGCTCGTCGTGCGGAGCGCAAGCGACGATAGTACCGTCCTCTATAACGGCTATTCTGTCGGCATCCTTAACACTCGCTATTCTCTGAGCTATCATAACTACCGTAGTGTCGGCAAATTCATTCTTCAAGGCGTTTCTCAGCTTTGCCTCGGTAGCAAGATCATGCGCCGACGTGGAATCGTCAAGTATAAGTATTTCGGGTTTTCTCAAAACGGCGCGGGCTATCGACATTCTCTGCTTCTGTCCGCCCGAGAGCGATGCTCCCTTCTCAGCTATAAATGTGTCGCTTCCGCCCTTAAATCCGTTCACAAAATTCTCAGCCTGTGCAATTCTGAGCGCGCTTTTTACCTCGCTCTCGTCAGCGTCTGCCTTTCCCCAGCGAACGTTGTTAGATATCGTATCCGAGAAAAGCTCGCTCTTCTGCATAACGAAGCCTATTTTAGAGCGTAGCTTTGAGAGGTCGTATTGATTTATATCAAGTCCGTCAATATAGATCTCCCCCTCGGTTGCGTCGTAAAATCTTGGAATAAGATTTACAAGCGAGGTCTTTCCAGAGCCCGTAGCGCCGATGACCGCAAGCGTCTCTCCGCGCTTTATCTCGAGATTGATATCGTGAAGGACAGGACGGCCGTGTGTACCGGGATATCTGAAGGCAACGTTTCTGAAGGATATAGCTATATCCTCTCTCTCAGCACTATTATTCCCGCCTACGATGACAGGGTCGGAGTCAAGAATTTCAACTATTCTCTTTGAGGACGCCATAGCGCGAGTTATCGAGTTTGACATCATAGTTACCATCATTATCGACATAAGCACCTGAGTGACGTAGGTTATAGCCGCCATGATAGTTCCCGCTGTCATTCCCGTACCCGCAACGTTCTCTATCTGCCAACCGCCGATATATATTATCGCGATTATAGCCACGTTCATAACAACGTGCATTACGGGGTGCATATACGCCATTATTTTCTGCACGCGGTAGTTGGTATCTCTGAGGTCCTTGTTAGCCCTCGAGAATCTGTCTATCTCATAATCCTCTCTCACGTATGCCTTTACGACTCTCGCTCCGCTCACGTTTTCCTGAACTACGGAATTTACTCTGTCAAGCTTTTTCTGAACGACAGAAAAAATCGGTACAGCCTTTCTCATAACCAAAAAAATAGTAAGCGCCATAATCGGCAGAGCGCAAATAAGTATTGCGCCGAACGAAATATCGAGACTCAGGAGCATCAGCGTTCCGCCGATAAAGAATATAGGCGGACGAACGAACATTCTGAGTATCATTTCAACAAATTCAACTATCATTGATACGTCGTTGGTCATACGGGTAACGAGCGAGCCCGTCGTGAATTTATCGCTCTGCTCGATAGAAAGCGACATCACTTTGCTGTAAGCATCACAACGAAGGTCGTTTCCAAGTCCCTGTGCCGCCTTTGCAGCGGTAAAGGCACAGGAAACGCCGAAAAATCCGCCTATCACCACAGTGACGAGCATCAAAATTCCAAAGGTAACTATCACTTGCATAGAGGTGTAACTTCCATCACCAAATATAAGTCTCATAACCGTGCTTGCGAATTTAGAGTCGGAAACGTCCCTGCTCCCCTCTATTCCGCAGTCAACTATCACGCTCATGAATTTGGGCAGAGAAAGATCCGCCAACACCTCTCCCATCATAAGAAGCGGCGAGAGTATGGCAAAAAACTTATATGGTTTAAGATATTTAAAAATTTTTCTCATTTATTGTGCTTTTCCTCCAAGTCTGTTTTGTTTGCTTCCTTTTCAGCAAGAAGCAAATTATCCCTTATCTTCCCCAATAGACGCATAAGAGTTTCTTGCTCGTCCTCAGCGATCCCCTCAAGCGCCATAGCGTCAAGCTGCTTTATCTTACTTATGTTTCGCCTATCAAGCTCTCTACCCTTGTCGGTCAGATATACCCTTATCGAACGCATATCTTTCTCATCTCGCCGTCTCTCAACGATATCCTCTGCTTCAAGCTCCTTCAGAATAACGCTTATCGTCGGCGGACGCAGATGCGTAGCATTGACAAGATCAAGCTGAGTAACTCCGTCACCCGCAGCCAAAAAAGAAATGACCGACCTCGTTCCGTGTTGGGACGCCATCTCGTCCCCAGCGCTGATATCTCTCATCTTAGCGCGAAAAAGATGTGCTATTTCGTGGCACATCTTCACGGGATTATTGCTCAGTTCCTTACGCTCGGGCATTTCGGGCGGAGATTTATATTTGTTTTTCATATATCCCTCTCAATTAGTTAGTTAACTAACTAATTTTATCACAAGCTAATACTTAAGTCAAGTATTTTTTTTTAAAAACTACATATAAATAATACTATAAAATTTTTATTTAGCATTGGCGGAAATATTTTGGATATCACAAAAACAAGAATATTAACAAATCAAGCTTTGTCTTTTTTATCCTTTCCACAAAAGCAAAAAAAATCTTTTTTGCTTGAAATTTGTTATTTATCAATATCGGTTTTCTGCACACCATAATACTGCGAAGAAAAAACACAAGCAAGTATTTTCGCAATAAATAATATAAGGAAGACAAATCATGACCAAGAAATTAATCAGAGGACTCTCGCTCTTTCTTCTGGCTTTTATAATATTTTCGGCAGCCATTGCGGGAACTTACAGAATAATAATCCCAAGCTCTCTGCCGTGTCTGTCTGCATCAGATATACCGTCGTACCCCCTGCTTTACACCTCACACGGCGCGGAGATATCCGAGGGAGCGGAGCTCGATTACAAGCTTTACGGAATAATTCCACTAAAATCTGTATCGGTCTCGCAAAAGGAGAACCTTAAGCTCTACCCCGGCGGAATGCCTTTTGGGGTCAAATTTATAACCGAAGGCGTTCTTATAGTGGGATTTTGTGACGTCGATTCTCCATCGGGAAAGGTAAATCCGTCAACTAAAGCGGGACTTAAGCTCAACGACGTCATAACAAAAGTAAACAATATGACGATAAGCGGCGCAGCAGAGCTTACCCACATCATAGAGCAAAGCGGTGGGCAGAAGGTAGATATATCCTACACAAGAGGCGGCAAGGAATATACCACGACTCTTATGCCCGCGTATTCAAGCTCGGAAAACAAATACAAAACGGGAATATACGTCCGAGACAGCGGTGCGGGAATTGGAACTGTGACCTTTATAGTACCCGAAAGCTATGCCTTTGCGGGACTTGGACACGGTATCTGCGATGCTCAGACGGGTGAGCTTATACCTATGCAACGCGGCTCTGTCGTTGACGTGACGATAAACGGAGTTGTAAAGGGTCTTGTCGGCACACCGGGCGAGGTGAAAGGATATTTCAGCTCGGGAAAGACGGGCTCTCTCCTTGGAAACACCGAATGCGGAGTTTACGGAATTTTCGCGGCAAAGCCTAAAAATATACACTGCGAGCCGATACCCATAGGCACAAGAAACGAGATACAGGAAGGACGGGCGTATATCTATTGCACACTTGACTCTAACTGCGTATCAAAATATGAAATAGAAATACGAAATATCGACCGCAGTGCAAACGGAAACAAATGCTTCACGGTAAAAATATGCGACCCTGCCCTGCTTGAAAAAACGGGCGGCATTATTCAAGGAATGTCGGGCTCGCCCATCATTCAAAACGGCAAGCTCGTGGGAGCTGTTACCCACGTGCTGATCAATGACCCCACCACGGGATACGGCATTTTCATTGAAAATATGCTCAACGCGGCGCAAATGCCGATGGCGAAGGCTTCGTAAGAAATAAATAAAAAGGCAATATCATTCCGAAATGGTCTGATATTGCCTTTATCATTTTTGTATCAATTATTTTTATACAAATAACAGCCTTTATCGTGAGAATAGATCAATCCTATCGCTTGCAAATATGAATAGATTATCGTACTCCCCACAAATTTCATTCCTCGCTTCTTCAAATCCTTTGAAATGGCATCTGAGAGGGAGTTCGTTGTCTTATCCGTCTCATATATAATTTCACCTTTTGAAAACACCTTTAAATAATCATAAAAAGATCCGTATTCATCAGTTATGGATTTGAATATCTTACTGTTATTTATGCTCGCTTTTATCTTAAGTCTGTTTCTTATAATTTCTTTATTCTCAAGCAGCTCCTTTATTTTCTCGTCACTGTAAGAGCATACCTTCTCTATCTCAAAATTATCGTATGCCTCTCTGAAGCTTTCCCTTTTATTTAATACACACTCCCACGACAGCCCCGCCTGAAAGGATTCAAGTATCAGCATTTCATAAAGATGTTTATCGTCAAAATTGGGTCTGCACCACTCGTTGTCGTGGTACTCGATATACTTGGGATTTTTCAAATTGCACCAAACGCATCTTTTTTTGTTATTCATATAGTCTATCTCCTACGGATTAATTTTCACTCCTGTATTTATCCATATTGCATCTTTACCAATCAAAAAACATCTTGCTTTTTGATGTGTAATATGGTATACTATACCTAATGTACTAAGTATTATGCAAGATGGCTTGTGGCAACAAAATTGTATGTCCGAACAAGCAAGGGGGTATACAGATGCACAAAATTACTGATATAAAAAAGGAATTTATCCAAAAAATAATAGTTTTTATCGTTGCATTTATAACCATCGTGATTTGCATACTTCCAATGGGCGAGCTTCCGATATGGAATGGGGAGCAACCCGACCACAGAAATCAATACGAGCTAATGGCAGAATCCATCTTAGACGGTAGGATCGACTTTGCTTACGGTGATGAAGCTGAACTGGAAAAGCTTGAAAATCCGTACGACCCATACGAACGAGCAGAGGCCGGTGTCTACTATCACTGGGATCACGCATACTATGACGGACACTATTATATGTATTTTGGCATTGTTCCCGTCTTTTTGCTATTTCTACCGTATCGGATCATTACGGGCACGCCGTTAACGACCTTTCATGCCACGCAGATATTTACAGCCGTAATTATTCTTGGAATATTTTCATTATTCTGGTTGTTTTCAAAGCTGTTTTTCAAAAAAATGAATTTTGGACTTTACCTTGCGCTTTCAGTTGCTTTTTCTTGCATGAGCGTATGGTATGCCTCGGCAGAGCCTGCGTTATATTGTACGGCGATCACGGCAGCAATTGCTTTAGAGGTATGGAGCATTTTCTTTTTTGTTTGGGCTGTATATCTTGAAAAAAACGAGAATAAGCAAATACTGCTTGCGGGCGTGGGCGCTCTTTTAGGCGCGTTAGTCTTTGGTTGCCGTCCCCCGATAGCACTCGCCAACCTCGTTGTAATTCCTCTGCTCTTTGTTTTTTTGAAGCAACGCACTTTTACTCTAAAGCTCGCGAGCAAGTTGTTTCTGGCCGCAACGCCGTATTTACTGGTTGGTGCAGGCTTGATGTTATATAATTACGTGCGTTTTGATAATCCCTTTGAGTTTGGACAGGCTTATCAGTTGACTGTCGCCGATCAGTCGAATTACAGCATTTCACTGAACCGCGAGGAGCTGCTTCGTGTTGTAAATGAGTTGACAGGCAATTTCTTTACTTTTCAAAAAATCACCGACACATTCCCATATTTCAATACAAGCAGTGTATTTTTTAATTTTCCCATTTTGTTTGTTATTATCATTCTATTCCTGCATATTCGTGAAACGGCTAAGAATACAAAGCTCCTTCCCTTTTTGCTCGGTCTTTTGAGCGCGGTTACTGTGATTACCGTTGCCGACGTCCTTTGGTCTCCTTATCTGTTGGAAAGATACAGAATGGATATCTATTTTCTTATGGGAATTGCTTGTTTTTTGACACTTGGTATGTGGTACGAGAAAAGCAAAAACAAGGCAGCGCTATCAGTGCTGATCTATTCTCTTTCGTTAGTAACCGTAGTCTCCGCTTTCTTGCTTTACGTCAGAACAGTGGGAGTTTATTATCCGGATAAAATTAACGAAATCGCAAAATTCTTAGGACTATAATAAAGGTAAATTAACACTCTTAAAATATAACGAAAAAGCTCTGCACAGCAGGGCTTTTTTAGTTATACCAACCCATACAAAACCATCCCGAAAACTTCCGAAAAGCTGATTGAAATAGTAGCACGCGAAATACATTTTTATTTTAATACTCTTGTGCGATATTGAATTTTGAAACGCAAATTTCCGTCCTTTTTTATTGTAGCATAAAATTGTATAAAAGTAAATAGGACGGCCGGGTTCTTTACAAATTGAAGCGTCCTGTAAAACACAAAAAGCTCTGCCGTAGCAGAGCTTTTTGTATATAGAAATATATCTGAACTTTGAGAATTGCAGAGCAATTCTCGGCGTGCGGCAAGAGTTGTTCGCACCGCACGATATGCCGCACAGATTATCTCTTGGAGAACTGAGGTGCACGACGTGCAGCCTTGAGTCCGTACTTCTTTCTTTCCTTCATACGAGGGTCACGAGTGAGGAAGCCTGCTGCCTTGAGAGCGGGCTTGTAGTTCTCGTCTGCCTGTACGAGCGCGCGAGCAAGTCCGTGACGGATTGCTCCTGCCTGTCCGGAAAGTCCACCGCCGTTTACACGAGCGATTATGTCGAACTTTCCTGCTGTTCCTGTTGCTGCGAAGGGCTGGTTAACGATGAGCTTGAGTGTCTCAAGACCAAAGTATGCGTCAATGTCCTTCTTGTTTATTGTGATAACACCTGTTCCGGGTACTATGCGAACGCGGGCAACAGATTTCTTTCTTCTTCCTGTGCCGTAGAAATAAGGCTTAGAACTTGTATACATCTTTAAGTCCCCCTTTCATTATATCTCATAAGCTTCGGGCTTCTGTGCCGCGTGCTTATGCTCAGCGCCTGCATATACCTTGAGTCTTGTTGCACTCTTTGCGCCGATTGTGTTGTGAGGGAGCATTCCCTTAACTGCAAGCTCCATTGCGAGCTCCGGTCTTGTTGCCATAAGGGTCTTATACTGAACTTCCTTAAGTCCGCCGATGTATCCGGTATGACGGCGGTAGAACTTCTGCTCAAGCTTCTTGCCTGTCAGAACTGCTTTGTCTGCATTGATGATGATTACGAACTCACCACAGTCAACGTGGGGTGTGAATTCGGGTCTGTGCTTTCCGCGAAGAATGGTTGCCGCTGCTGCTGCTACTCTACCCATGGGTTTGCCGGCTGCATCGATAACATACCACTTGCGCTCAAGCGTTTCTGCTTTTGCCATATAGGTTGACATTGCCTAAATCCTCCAAAAATTTTATGTTTTATTTTTTCACGCTTGCATATTATATCACGACAAACGAGCCTTGTCAATACCTTTTTTGAAAAATTTTTAAAGAAATTAATTTAGATATCACATATCTCTCGTTTTCTCTTGTTTTCACCCATTTTCCTCTTAAATCCTCAAACTCGATTTCATTTTTTTATTTTTTATTTTTTCGTAATACTTCGCTTTTAGTGTGCATATTCTTGAATATACGCAGTTAAGAAAGGCAAGGTCTTAAAAAATGATAAACAAATATCTCCCCGAAGGTATGCTTTTGGGTTCACGGGAAAACACCGAATATATATCCTCTGTGCAGGGACTTGAGCGCGCTATGAACGAGGGCGCTATACTTGAGGCTACCGTACTTTTGTGTGACAGCTCTCTCAGACTTCATCTTGATATAGGCGGTATCAAAGGGGTTATTGAAAAAAATGAGGCTGTATGGTGCAGAGACGGCGAGACGCTGAAGGATATCGCCATAATTACACGTGTGGGAAAGCCCGTATGCTTTAAGGTGATCGGTTTTTCAACGATCAACGGTGAAAAAACAGCCCTTCTTTCACGAAGGCTGGCGCAGATAGAATGTGTGAACCACTATCTCTCGATGCTTGAATGCGGAGACATCATTCCTGCTACGGTAACTCATATGGAAAATTTCGGCGCTTTTGTTGATGTCGGGTGCGGTATATCCTCTTTGCTGTCTGTGGATTCAATATCGGTATCGCGTATATCACACCCCTCCGACCGTTTGAAGATAGGTGAGAGCATATACGCGGTCGTAAAATCGATCGACCGAGAAAACAGCAGGATATTTGTAAGTATGCGCGAATTGCTTGGCACTTGGCAGGAGAACGCCGATAATTTTGAGATCGGACAGACGGTTTTCGGGATAGTACGGAGCATTGAAAGCTATGGGGTATTCATAGAGCTCGCTCCAAACCTTGCGGGGCTTGCCGAGCTCCGTGAAGGCAGCCGCGACAGGCAGCTCGCCGTCGTGGGAGAATACATTGCAGTTTACATAAAGAATATCATTCCCGAAAAAATGAAGATAAAGCTTGTTATGATAGATTCCTACAAAGGCACTTTGCCGCCTAAACGCTTGAAATATTTCATTGACGTCGAAAAAACAGAGCATATCTCCCACTGGCGATATTCTCCCGACGGAAGTAAAAAGGTAATTGAGTCGTTTTTTGAATAAGAGTACATGAGAACCTTTTGAAGAAAGGTTCTCACACTCTCCAAACCTTTTTAAAAAAGTTTTTTGCTCTCTAAATATTGTTTTACTTAATTTAATACTTTTTTAATGTAGCAACCCGTCGGTACGCAAGTGTCCGACGGGTTGTTTCCTTAGAGAAAAACATCTCATTTATCAAGACAATATTTAGGAAGCCTAAACCCTTTTTCTTAAAAAGGTTGGGAAAGAGTCATAGGGAGAACCTTTCCTCAAAAGGTTCTCCCTAATAACCAAAAACTATCTCAATCTTTTCATCACGTCGTTGCCGCCCTTGCCGAAATAATCGTGAAGGGTCTTATACTCGGCGTAAAGCTTATTATACTTCTCGTGAGCTTCGCTATCGGGCTTATAAACCTTATAATCGGGCTTAGACATCTTCTCTGCCGCTTCCACGACGTTATCGTACGCTCCGCCCGCAACTGCCGCGTATATCGCGCTGCCGAGCGCGCCCGCCTGCGTAGTTCCGCCAACTCTTATCTCTCTACCCATCACGTCGGCATATATCTGCATAAGCATCTCGTCCTTACGCGCTATTCCGCCCGCGGCGCAAATACTCTTTATTTCTATTCCGTGCTGGGCAAAATTCTCTATTATCATTCTCGAGCCGAATGCTCCCGCCTCAATAAGAGCGCGGTATATCTCCTCGGGAGTTGTGGAAAGAGTGAGTCCGACAATAACGCCCGAAAGAGCATCGTCAACGAGAATACTTCTGTTGCCGTTGAACCAATCAAGACAAATAAGTCCGCTCTCGCCGACTGAAAGCCTTGACGCCTTATCTCTGAGAAGCTTATGTATATTCACGCCCTTCTCTCTCGCCTCTGTCATATAAGCTTCGGGGACGTAATTCTTCACGAATTTGTCAAATCCGTCGCCAAAGCACGCCTGTCCCGCCTCGTAGGTATAAAGTCCGGGGATAACGCCGTCCTTTACGTATCCGCAAATACCGGGAATATCAAGCTTTTCATCAGAGTGAACTAAAATGGGAGCTGATGTGCCCATAATAATGATAAGCTCGCCCTTACCCGTCACGTTAAGCGCGGGAAGCGCCGCGTGCGCGTCGGGCATAGACACCGCAACCGGAGTTCCCTCTTTGAGTCCGCAAAGCTGAGCTCCCCTCTTTGATACGACTCCCGCGCGTTTTGTTATGTATGTCAGCTCATCGCTCAGCTTCGTTCCTATAATATCTCTCATTCTCTCGTCAAGAGATGCAAAAAAGTCATTTGTGGGATATCCGCTCTCGGCATTCCAAAGCGCCTTATATCCCGCGTAGGTAGCCGAATGGACCTCTTTGTCCGTGAGCATCCAAGCTATAAAATCCCCGCCCTCAACAAATCTTTCGGTGTCCTCATAAACCGCAGGAGCATCGTTTAAGACCTGCCATATCTTCGGTATCGCCCACTCGCAAGATATCGTACCGCCGTAGATAGATAGCCAACTCTCTCCGCGCTCACGCGCTATTTTTGTAAGTGCCTCTGCCTCATTAAGAGAGGCGTGATGCTTCCAGAGCTTTGCATAGGCGTGCGGTTCATTTGCGTATTTCTCGTCAAAGCAAAGGGGAGTTCCGTCCTCGTATACGGGAAGAAGCGTACAGGTGGTGAAGTCAACACCGACTCCGCATATCTCGTCTGCCGTAACTCCCGCGTCAGCCATAGCCTTAGGTATGAGTGCTCCGAGCGCCTCAATATAATCCGCGGGGTGCTCGAGCGCGGTATTTTCCTCAAGCGCTATTCCCGACGGGAGCTTTTTATCGATAACACCGTGCGGATATTCGTAAATTGCCTCCGAGAGCTCCTTGCCGTCGGCAACATCTACCACGACAGCTCTCGCTGAAAGAGTGCCATAATCTATACCTATCGAATATTTTTTCTCTTTCATCGCTCTGTTTTCCTTTTCTCGTTTATGTCTTTTATCAAAGCAAAGAGGCTATTATCTCCTTGGAAGTCTTTGAACTGAGATATATCGGTGGGACGTCGAATACCGTCTTACAGCCGACCATTCCCTCTTTCTTCATTCTCGCAACAGCGCGAGTAAATGCGACTATTACAGATGCCGTAAATTCGGGATTTGAGTCGAGTCTCAGGCTATATTCGATTATATGTCTGTTTTCAAGCTTTTCTCCAGTTCTTCCGCTTCTGATAACAAAACCTCCGTGAGGAATGCCCGAATGGTCGCGCTTCATCTCCTCTGCACTTATAAAATGAACGGTGGTGTCGTAGTCGGCAAAATAGTTGGGCATCTCCTTGATCTCCCTCTCTATTCTGTCAGTATCAGCACCCGCCTTTACAACCACGAAGCACTCGCGCAAATGCTTCTCTCTCGTAGTAAGCTCGGGATCAGCACCGCTTCTGACGGCTTCAAGAGCGCTCTCTATCGGTATAGTGTACTGCTTTGCGTCAAGAACTCCGTCTATTCTGCGTATTGCGTCGGAGTGTCCCTGACTTACTCCCTTGCCCCAAAATGTATAATCCTTACCGTCGGGAAGTATCGCGCCTCCGTAAAGACGGTTGAGCGAGAACATACCGGGGTCCCAGCCAACCGATATCATCGCTACGTTTCCGCCTTCTCTTGCGGCGGTATCAACGTTTGCAAAATGCTCGGGTATCTTTGCGTGCGTATCAAAGCTGTCGATGACACAAAAATCCTTTGCAAGCGCGGGGGTCTGCGTGGGAAGGTCTGTCGCGCTTCCGCCGCAAAGCACCATAACGTCTATCTTTCCTATATATTTTTTGACCTCGTCAACGTGACAGACCTCTGCGCCCTCATATCCGATGACGAGCGTTGCGGGGTCTCTCCTTGTGAATACTGCGACAAGCTCCATATCGGGATTCTGCTTTATCGCCTTTTCTATTCCGCGTCCAAGATTTCCGTATCCGTATATACCAACTCTTATCTTCATTTGTTTATCAACCTTTACTAAAAAATTATGGGTATATTATAGCACACTCCTCACTCTTTTTCAATATATCCGCAAAATTTTTCTGCCGCTACACAAGCTTTTTATTCAGAACAAAAGTCCACCTCCGTTTTCCTCGCAAAAGGAGATTATCTTCGGCTCTTTGCCTACTCCCTCAAAGCTTATCCCCGCGGCTTTTGAGAATATCAGAAGATGAAGTCTCATTCCTACCGCCGCTTCGGCATTTCGCAAAAGCGAGATAAGCTCTCCGCCGCCGATATTTTCTATATATTTGCCTCCTATCTCGCGGCAAAGCTTTTGTGAGGGCGCACGGTCTTCCTTCGGGTACATTCCAACTAAGATAACAGAAACTCCCTCGCGCAAAAATTTTTCCGCGCGTTTTTTAATAATTTCATATTCTTTGTTATCGGCTCTTCCCGATATCGAAAACACCGCAAACCGTTCAAAAGTCTCAAATCCGAATTTTCGCATAAGGTGTGCTATATGCTCGTCCGATTCCGGTATAAGCGAAAAGGCGAGATCTTGCTCGTGAGACATCTTTTTTTCGTCAGCGCCGAGACCGAGAGCAAGCGCCCACGAAGCTTTATCCCGAAGTCCTATATAGGAAGCGCGGCCAAGAGCTCCCGAAAGAAGCTTTTTCCCCGCTCGGCTCTTTACAGGACCGAGTCCGTTTGCCCAAAGCTCCACCTCTCTTTTTAATATCCCTGCCAAAAAAACGAGAGACGAATAATAGACAATAGATCGCAGGCTTGTCCCGTCCTGAAAAAGTGTTCCTCCGCCAAATACAAGCTTGTCGGAGCTCCGTATCGCCGATATGACCGATATTGGAGCGTATCTTGAAACACAGCGCACGCCAAATATCCTCTCGGTCTCCTTCGGAGCTTTTGAAAGCACTGTTATTATTTTGCTGTTTTCCCGTCTCGCCCTCTCGATAGCTCCTAAGAGAAGCGAGTCGTCTCCGATATTTCCAAACCCATAGTATCCGCAAAGACATATCCTACTCTTGCTTTCTTCTTTTTTTGCAAGTGCCTCTCGGTAAAACGCAAGTGTCTGTGATGCCGTATTCGCTATCCCATGATATTTTACGACGTAATTCCGTAAAAACAAAGCTGTATTCAGCGACTTTTCTCTATCCTCTCCGATAAGCTTTGAAATACTTTCAAAGAGCTTATCGTCGGTAGCTTTCGGATATCCTCTGCAACAAAAATTTGAGTGCTCGGCAATCTCGACGTTATCCTCACAAAGAGCACCCAAAAATCCCTCGTCGCCAGACAGTATCACCCTTGCGCCCGATGAAGCCGCCTCGAGTGCTGCGCGGGATACACCGACAAAAATATCGCTCTGTGCTAGATACTTTTCAACGTCACTCACCCCTCCGATCGCCTCGACAAGCGTATATCCCGCCCTCGTGTTTATTTTTTCTGTGAGAGAGAATATTTTTTCGTATTCCTCGCCGCCGCCCACGATTGTTATTTTTATCCGAGGGCATATCTCGGCTAGTTTTTCTGATATACGGCAGAGAGAGTACGCGCTCTCCGAGCAGTCCGAGTCAAGTCTGCTGACAAAAATTATTCTTATATTGCCGCTCATAATTCTGTTTTCAGCGGGACTGAAGCGTTCGCTATCTATTCCGTTAGGAATGACTCGTATCCTGTCCCTTGAAATGCGGTAATTTTGGCTCAAATAAGCCGCAAGGTCCTCGCTTACCGCAGAGGTGTACTCTCCCCAGCGCGACATACGGCGCTTTATCGGAGAGATCGAAAATTTAGCGTGTACCGTCGTAACGAAGGATACACCATAGCGTTTCGCCACGGCGTTTCCTATATATGCGGCTATCCTAGAATGAGCGTGAACTATATCAAATCTCTCTTTTTGTAAGATTTTACGCACTCCCATATACGAGCGAAAAAGAGATGAGGGCGCGCGTGAATCGAGAGGGAGAGATATATGCCTTATCCCAAAGGAAGAAAGCTTTTTTGAGAGTGTGCCTCCATTCGACGCCACCGTTACGTCCGCCCCAAGCATAACAAGAGCTTTCGATAATTCATATACGTGAGTTTCAACCCCTCCAAGCTCAAGCGAGGATATCAGCATAAGTATCTTTATTTTACTTTCCTCTTTCTTCAAACCAAATAACCTCCAGCTCTATTTTTCGCCCATTTACTCTGCCCTGTATTTTCCTCGGCTCTTTATTTTCGGCGAGATATATCTCCCTTTCTTCACAGTCCTCCGTCTCTATCTTCAAAAGCTCCGAGCGCTCTCCACCGAGGCTCACCGACTCTTTTGAAACTATTTTACCACCCTCAAAAAGCTCGCCTATATCAAATATCCCCGCAAGCTTCACGTTTTCCACCTCCATATCTCCAAGTGAGAGTTTTACCTTTCCGTCCACAAGCTCGGCGCTTACCCCCGAGAGTGTGTCGGGCTCGAGAAAGTGCATAGTAACGTCTCTTTTGCCCTCTGTCATCTCTCCCGCCGAAATCTTTGCTCTGTATTTTCCCGAACCGTCCTTCCAAAAGACCTCACACTCAAAGCCCTCGTCCCAAGCTTCAAATCTCTCCTCTCGCGCCGTCTCGTTGCAACCGCCTATCAGAACCAATAACAGCATAAACAGCGCGGATATTCTGATTATTCCCATAGCTTCTCTCCTTAATTATGTTATAGTAAAAAATACTTATAAAAAGGAGCTTTTATACTTATCCCTACCGAATTTATAAAAATTATTGATTTGCGGGTGTTAAATTTTTAAGCATTTCTATTGATAAAACTATCAATTTGTGATATAATGGAATGAGCATATATTTTCAGGAGGTTCCTATCTTGTCTGTATCTGAATTTTTTGATAATTTTTTTGCTAACGGTCTTTTCTCGATGCTTATAAAGCAACTTGGACTTGGAGATGGCTGGATCATTGCTCTGAGACTGTTTTCAGCACTCATCTGTATCATTTTCCCATATCTTTTGGGAAGTATGAACTTCGCTATTATGATATCGAAAAGAAAATACAATCGTGACATAAGAGATTTTGGAAGCGGAAACGCGGGTGCTACGAATGTTATGCGTACCTTTGGAAAGTCAGCAGCGTTTCTTACCTTCGGCGGAGACGCCCTCAAGGCTTTCGTTTCAGGTCTTATCGGCTATGCCGCTTTCGGCAAGTACGGCGCTTACATTGCAGGACTTTTCTGTGTCCTCGGTCACGTCTTCCCCATCTACTATAAATTCAAGGGCGGAAAAGGTGTCGTCACCCTTGCGATATCTATTCTTATGTGCAACTGGATAGTCTTTCTTATACTTATCGTCCTCTTTGTACTCATCGTGATCGCTACTAAATACATATCTCTCGCGTCGGTGATGTGCGCTATGCTCTATCCGATAGTGCTTGACCGTATTGAAAAATTGCTCATTGGCGGCACGCGTGCTTACGTTATCCTTGCGCTTATGAGCTCGGCTCTCGTAATATTTATGCACCGCGAAAACATCAAACGTCTGCTTGCGGGCAAGGAGAACAAGTTCTCATTTAAAAAGAGCGTAAAGCCTGAAAGTAAAACAAAGGAAACCGAATAAAATATGGCAAACATTACCCCCTCCGAAAGACTCGCAGAGCTTATACTCCTTGCGGCAGAAAAAAAGGCTCTCAAAAAAGCCGTTTTTTCAAAGTCTTCTGACTCCTCTATCTTAAAGGTAGTGATGACGCTCAGAAACATCGCATCAAAGGACCTTCTGCAAGCCGAATATTTTCTCAGTGACAACAAAGCCACACATAAAAATATACAGCTCTCCGATGCCCCCGCGGCACTTGCGCAAATGATATCCTCTTTCTCTCAGGTAAACCTTATCACAACTGCGGGAGATTGTGAATACAAGCTTTCAAAATCGGGAAATTCCGTACTTATCGGCGGCGATAAGCTTGAAGCAGCTCTGTCCTCTGACGGACTAAAAACTGTTGAGATATTGAAAAACAATATCACAAAAAAACATATTTTAGATGGCTCTGAGCCATTTTTGAAGCTTCTTGGAATATCCGACGCAAACGGCAGGATATACGATAAAAAGCAGCTCAAATTCCGCCAGATAAACCGATTTGTTGAAATGATCCGCGATGTAGAGAACCATCTGCCGAAGGGCGAGATAACGATTTGCGACCTCTGTTGCGGAAAGAGCTATCTCTCGTTTGCAGTCTATCATTATTTTGCAAACGTTCTCGGATACAAAGTAAAAATGACCGGAGTCGACCTCAAGCCCGACGTTGTGAGTTATTGCTCAGAGGTCGCCGAAAAGCTTGGCTTTGACGGTCTTTCATTTATCTGCGGCGATATAAACAACTTTTCCGCAGATCCTCTGCCCGACCTCGTGGTCTCTTTGCACGCTTGTGACACAGCTACCGACATAGTGCTTGGCAAAGCGATGGAGTGGGAAGCTAAGGTTATCCTCTCTACTCCCTGTTGCCACCACGAGCTTAATCACACTCTCAATTGCCACGCGCTCTCCTTTATCGCTGAGCATTCTATGCTCAGACAAAAGTTCTGCGACGCGGCAACAGATGCGCTCCGTCTCAAGCTTCTTGAGGCAAACGGATATCGCACAGCGGCGCTCGAGCTCGTTGAAGATGCGCCAAAAAATATTATGCTTAGGGCAATAAAACAAAAAGGCGGTAAAAATTTGCCTTCTGCGAAAAAAGCCCGCGAAGAATACGAAACAGCAAGAGCATTTTTACTTGGCACAAAGGGGCAACAATGACCTATCACAACGCACAAAAATTCATCAACAGCGCACCCATCTATAACGAAGAAAACTACTCGCTTGACCGTATAAGCTACCTCTCGTATCTCTTAGGCGCTCCCAACAAAAATCTCAATTACATACGTCTTGCAGGCAGTAATGGAAAAACTATATGCTCGTCTCTGCTTTCATCCGTTCTTGTCGAAGCAGGATATAAGGTATGTACCATCAATATGTCACACCTCTCAGAGGTGACCGACAATATTCGAGTCAACACTCTTCCCGTCTCTATTGACGATTTCACCCGCACCGTGCAAACGGTCGTTTCAGCTTGCTCCGATATGCGAAAAAATATAGAGGAAGCAAGGCTTTCGGCTATGCTTGAGGGAGATAATTTTTCTCAGTCTGAGATTCCGAACGCTCTGCTTTCAGCGGATGCCGAGCTTGCGCCCACACGCGCCGAAATACTTCTTCTTGCGGCGCTCTGCATCTACAAGGAAAAGGAGTGCGACCTCTGCATAATCGAATCTGTCCACAATGACGTTGACCCTTCTCTTTTCCTGAAGCTTCCAATAACCGCCGTTATCTGCGGCGCTATTCCAAACTCGGATAAAGCGCAGATAAACCGAATAAAGACCTACATACGCAGAGGACTCGGCGAGGTCGTAAGCGCACCTCAAAATTCTCTTGCATACAAAACCATTGCAGACTCCTGCGCGGCTATAAACTGCAGATTAACTATTCCTGCAAGAAGCTCTCTGACAATAAAACAGCTCTCTCTTATAGGTACCGGCTTCTTGTATAACGGTGAGAGCTACCGTCTCGGGCTTTGCGGCAGATTTCAGACAACCAACGCCATAACCGTAATAGAGACCCTCAAGGTGCTTCGCCGCCACGGATACAAAATATCCACTGCGGCTGAAAAAGACGGCTTGGCAAAGGTCAAGATAAAGTCAAAATTTGAAGTCCTTTCGGTAAATCCCACGATAATTGCCGACAGCACCTACAAGCAGGAGGCTGTCGAGACCGTGTGTGAATCGCTTTTTGATTTTTCGGAGATAACAGGCAGACAGCTTCAGCTTATGCTACCTGCGGATATAAGTCTTATCAAAAAGTATATCAAGATGCTCCGTGACAGAGGTTACAATATCTCTTGTATATATACCTTGTGCGAGAGTGATGAGGAGGCTTCGGCTATTGTCTCAGAGTTGCCTGACGACATAGCTCTTATGAGTTTTAAAACACCCAAAGCAGCTGTCAAATATATTTTTCCGACGCTCTCATCGGATACTCTCTGGCTCATATCGGGAAGATACTCATTTACCTCACGGGTAAGGCTTGAAATAATGAGATCCCTTGAATTTTAAAAAAAATGCTATCTCAAATTTACATTTGAGATAGCATTTTTTAATGATTTGTATAATTTTTGATTAATTCCTCGTTACGTCTTACGCTTTCAATAAATCCGCTTCCCGTATATACGGAAAAGCCAAATATATCTGCTCCGCTTCCTGCCGCCTCGGTAACTCCGCTTTCATTTTTTCTGAAGATATCTCGGCAGATGGGATTAACAATAAGAGCTCTGACCGTCTTTTTTCTGTCAAGCTCATATTTCTCGGGAAATTTGACACTATAATTCTTATGCTTATCCTTAAGATCAAATATAAGCGTGAATGGATTTCTAAGTCTATGCTTCGTGTAAACGAAATTCTCGCCGTCAAGGAAGGTAAGCGAGGCGTTATACTTCGGCAGTGTCAGATAATGCACGAGATAGAGATGTGTTCCCGTGTTCAGCGTAAAATCAAGCCTTTCGGGCGACCAAAAGAGCGAGTCAAAAAAGCTCTGCTCAAAGGTGAGCTTGTAGCGTTTCTCACGGCAAAGCCTTTTGAGCTTTTTCTGAAATTTCAGTCTGCGGCGTATCGGCTTTGAAAACTTTACGAAGAAGATAATCGCCATCACAAGCATCACGACAAAGCTTACGAGAACGTTACCGTAAATGAGGAATGCCACAGAGCCTGCCACCAAAATCGAAAGCATAGAGATCATCATAATGACCACTACGCCGCGCGCAAGAAAAAGTTTCAGATTCTCGATGAATGTATACTCTTTTTTTGTTTTGCCGTAGACCCTATATATCTCTATCGGATTAAATTTTGATACCTTTGATTTATGGCTATCATTTTTCTTTTCAGAGGACGCCGCAGATTCTGCGGCGTCCTTCTCTATAACCTTTGTAGCGTTAATTGATGCATTAACATTGTTAAACTTATGCATATAACATATTCCTAATTATTCTTTTACAACAGTATCAGCGTCAGATTTCGGATTTTCCTCTGCCTTCTTACCGAGTATTGAGGGAAGCTGCATTCCCGAAAGAGCAAACACCTCGTCAAGCGGAGGAACTGACTTCATCATACCTGAGATAAAGTTTGCCGTAGATGTCTTTCCGTCGGCATTCTGGCCGCCGTCCCAAACGGTTACCTTGTCTATCTTTATGTTCTTGACAGCATCTACCTGAACTCTCATAAGCTCCTCGAGCTTGTCGGCGATAAGAAGCTGGAGCGCCGCGTTTGCATCTCCGCCCGCAGACTTAACTATCTCGGCAAAACCTGCCGCCTGCTTCTTGAGTATCTCCTCGATACCTCTTGCCTCTGCTTCCATCTTAGCGTAGATAGCATCTGCTTCACCCTTTGCCTTGCGGCGCATCTGCTCAGCCTCAGCCTCTGCCTCAAGCTCCATTTCCTTCTTCTTCGCCTCAGCGCGAACTATGATGTCAGCCTCAAGTGTTGCCTGCTCCTTAGCACGTCTTGCTTCCTCCGCAGCCTGCTCTGCCGCGTAGGATTCCTCAAGCGCTCTCGCAGCCTGAATTTTTTCAGCCGTAGTAGCTATCTTAAGGGCCTCAGCCTCTTTTTCCTTAAGAGCCGCCTCGGACATAGCTATCTTCATCTTTGCCTCGTTCTCACCGTGAATAGCGAGAGACTCTGCCTCAGAGACCTTGATACGCTGTTCCATCTTTGCATTTGCCTCACCGATAGAACCTTCTCTGTCTTGCTCGGCAACGCTCTTCTTAGCATCGTTGATAGCCTTTGCAGCCGCTTCCTTACCGAGAGCTGCTATGTATCCCGACTCGTCACTGATATCGGTAACGTTTACGTTGATAAGACGAAGACCTATCTTCTTAAGCTCTGTCTCAACGTTACTGCTGACAGCAGCAAGGAACTTGTCTCGGTCTGTATTTATTTCCTCAATATCCATCGTCGCGATGATAAGACGGAGCTGACCGAAGATGATATCCTTTGAAAGCTCCTGTATCTCGGAAAGCTGGAGACCGAGAAGTCTTTCAGCAGCGTTCTGCATAACGCCCGCCTCGGTCGAGATACCTACGGTAAATCTTGAGGGAACGTCTATACGGATATTCTGTCTTGAAAGCGCATTTTTAAGGTCGACCTGAATAGATATAGGTGTCAGGTCGAGATACGAATACGACTGGAATACGGGAATAACGAATTCCGCGCCGCCGTGTATACACTTAGCGCTTCTGTTAGTTCCATCTTTGTTTTTACCGATAGAACCGTAAACTACCATTATCTTGTCAGACGGGCACTTTTTATATCTGGAGCATATCCAGGCTATAAAGGACACGAGTACAAGAACCACTGCACAGATCAAAATAATTATTTGGGGTTGCATATTTTTTCCTCCGTTGTATATTTGAATTTTTAGAGCAACATTTTTAATAAAAGCTTACTTTCTTCTTACTACAAGCTCTGTCTCACCGCTGACACCGATCACTACTACCTCACAGCCTGTGGTAATAGGACTTTCGTCATCGGTGACCGCATCGCGCTCAACGTAAGCGCCCTGAAGCATTATATTTATCTTTCCTGCCCCGCTCCTTGAAGGTGGGATAGTCAGATATACCTTGCCCGACGTTCCGACAGCGTTTCTGTTATCGGCGTTTCCGTCGTTTCTGAGCTTGAGAATGGCTCTGAAGATAAATGCAAGCGCTAACATCATTGCAAATCCGCAAACCATCGAGACGGGAATGGTTATCGCAAGCGATATTCCCGTGCCGTCCATCACCATACCTACCCAGCCGAACACCACGAAAAATGCGACTATTCCGCGCACCGTAAAGATACGCAGTCCTTCAAGTCCTATACCGTCGTGCGCTTCGCTTGGAAGCTCCTCGCCATACGTTCCGTCTCCTATATCAGCCTCGGGCACGTCGTCGGGAATATCGTCTATACCGTCCGCGTCATCGCCGATACCGAGGAACAAAAGCAGCGTCTGTATCAGCAGTATCAGTGTAGCGGGGATCGCCACACAGGCAAATATCTGAGACACAAGACTAAGTGAATTCCACCAATCAATAATAAACATAGTATCTTTCCTTTCTGAAAATGTTTAATCAATTAAATTTTATAAGCGTATGACCACAACTCCAACACTTTTTTCTCTCGTAATCGTTTTCCTGTCCGCACACTGCGCAATCTATCGTGCTTTGCAGATCGGGCTCGACGATCACAAGATTCGGTAAGCCGCTCAAATGATAGACTTTGCTTCCGACCTTATATTCATTCAAAAAGTGTTCGGGCTTTACAGCCTTGCTAATATCAATATTAGATGCTTTATATGGGTAAGATTTTCCCTTTACTACAGAAATACTTCCGTCCTCACGTCTTACCGTAAGCCAAAATACGTTCTCTCCTCGTAACTTTCCATTTGCCTCTTTAGTCACTGTATACTGCGACTTTATCTCAACGTCGATTATCTCACCTTCCCACGCCTTGTCTATCATTTTGAAGGGTACTCCCGTAACGAAAAACGGAATAAGCATAAGCACGATATAAGCTAACAGGCGCATGACCACGTCAAAGCGTTCAAATACGCGCTCACCGAAGAGAAGAACAAAAGTCAGTATCGCAGCTTCCAAAATAAAGAGCTTCAATATGCGAGATGCAGTCTTTTTACGGATATAGTTTCTCACGTCATCGGGAATTTTAATTCTTTTCGCAATCACATCCTACCTCTTCAAATCAAGTCCCGCAAGTATTTGCTCTGCTGAATGACGAAGCTTTGATGCCCCATGAGCGTAAAGCATTATCTGCAATATCCTTACCATCTGAGCTCTTGCACTCGGCGAAGCCCCCGAAAAGTCATCCGCCGCTTTCTCAGCTGCCCGAGTTACCGAAGCTTTATCTTGGGGGTTATCGCCTATATCTGCTAACATATTGACGTAACGGTGATAAAGCTCATCGCTTCTTATAAGATCGTCATTGGGATCGTTAACGTCTCCGCCTATAACGCTCATAAGTCCGCATATTTTTTCTATCTGCAAGGTTTCCCTGAGCATATTTATTATAACTATCCTCGCAAACTGTTCTCTGGTGTAGACTCTCTTTTTCGGTGAGCTGACAAAACCGCGCTTGACCCAATTCTGTATTACGTAAGGCTCAAGTCCCGTCATAACAGAGACCTGCGACAATGTTATTCCGCCCGTAGCAAAAATACCTTCAAAAAGCACCTTTGAGCTATCTACATCGAGCTTTGAGGTTTCAATAGTCATCCCCGGGTACGTTACTACCATCAAATCACCTCCATAAACTATCTTCTTTATACTGGGGATATCACTCTTTTACACTATCATTATATCACGCGGTCACGTGACCGTCAAGAGAAAAGATAAGATTTTTTTGTTTTCTATGTTTTTCACATTTTTTATGATTTTTTTTGTATCTTATAACTAATATGATGTCAGAACCCTCGATATCGGCATATCTATATTAATAATAACAAACAGAAACGGAGAGTGCTTATGCGAAAAAATTTTCAAAAAAACAAGTCGGGCGGCGAAATAGTTGGATTGACTCGTTCCTTTTACAGAGAATTGGCAACGATATCCGACTTCATTTACTACTCTATCATTCTCGAAAAGGACTATCCCGAGCTTTCGGATTTTTTTGACCGTGCGGCAATAAGTGAGAGCGAGTGCCTCAAGGATATAGGTGCTTCAATTCTGTATCTTGGCGGCGACCCTCGCATAGATGTTGCGAATACGGGCACGGCGATAAGGCTTCGCGACCCTTCCGACATAAAGAGCTTTGAAATCGAGCGCCTTCTTTGCGCCTCCGCCGAAAATATAAAAAGAAGCCTATCGGAATACGACAGGCTTATGGATACTCTTTGCGAAGCAAATACGGTTTCTGTGCTGACCCGTGTTTCACTCAAAAAAAGAGATCTTTTATATATACTTGAGCAAATGATAAAGTCCTAAAAAATGGGGCTGAGTCACTAAGAATTCAGCAAAATCAAGCTTGACTTGAGCAAATGAATCAAAATTGATGAATTCTTAGTGCGAAGCGCCTTTTGAGGCTCGCTTGATCTAGAGCAGAAATCTTCGTTTTCGAGCGATAGGCGTATAAAAATACGTCGAGCGAGAAAACGGAGATAGAAAAGAGCATATGTTTACATGGAGAAATTCGGAGAATTTCAACCTAAATTTATAAAAAATTTAGAGCTAAGATACCTTTGTCCTAAGATATCTTAGCTCTTTTTGTTTATGCCTAAATGAAGCAGCCTCATTTTTTAGTTGATATATCTGAACAGATAGAAAAGCTCCGTTCCGTTTTTGCATATACCCATACAGGTGAATCCCATCGCCTCATAAAGAGTCTGCCCTCGCAGATTTGCCACGTG
>JAZSBF010000061.1:0-11430 GCA_045602205.1 Eubacteriales bacterium | reverse complement strand
GAGAACCTTTCCTTAAAAGGTTCTCCCTTAATTATTTATATCTCTTATCTCTCTATCATATCCTTAAGGATAGCGAAGAAGCGTTCGAAGGAGGCTATTTCCATACGTTCATCGGGTGAATGAAGGTCCTTCACATTAGGTCCGCAGGAAATTATATCCATATCGGGTATTGCATTTTTGATGATACCACATTCAAGACCTGCGTGAATGACGGTTTTCTGCACCTTTGTTCCAAAAAGCCTGTCGGCAGTTTCTGCGTAGAGGTCGGAAAGAGCCGACTCACCCGTATAGTGCCAACCGGGATACTCACCGTAATGACGTGCCGAGCCGCCGTAGAGCGCAGAGGCTCTCTCGAGGAACTCCTTCGAGCCCTCTATCTGTTCGGCTATCGCCGATCTCGTTGAAAATCCAAACAGCATTCTCGTCTCCTCGGTCTTAAGTATTCCAAGATTTCTCGAATATTCGACCAGCCCATCGATGTTCTGGCTCATCTCGATCACTCCGCACTTGACACCGTTGAGGAAGGTCGTCATCTTCTGGGTAAACTCCTCGGTAAAGACCTTATCAATGCAGCTCGCGTCAACTTCCTCGCAATTCACGAAAAGTCCCATATCCTCGGGAGAAAGCACCATTTTAAGCTCCATAGCAAATTCATTCACGGTACGCTTAAACTGATGCGCGCTGTTCGTAAGAACTACCATTTCGCACTCGCGTGTGATTGCGTTGTCCTTTGTGCCGCCGTTTATCGAGGCGAGCTCGAAATCCACCGAATTATAAAGTATCGCAAGCAGCTTACCCATAAGCTTGTTTGCGCTTGCTCTGCCCCTGTGGATATCAACGCCCGAATGTCCGCCCATAAGTCCGCCAATGGTTACCTTGAGCGCGTTTTTATATCTTGGAGAAGTGCTTTCTATATCAAAGGTGATATCGCTTCTCACTCCGCCCGCGCAGCCAACGACGACTGTATCCTCCTCGTCGGAGTCCATATTTATCATCTTTCTCGCAAAAATACGGCTGTAATCAAAGGCGTACGCCCCCTCAAGTCCTATCTCCTCACGGGTGGTAAAGAGGCACTGGAGCGCGGGATGCGCGTCTGCCGCGCCGTCAAGCAGGGCAAGCATCATCGAGACAGCAGTTCCGTTGTCCGCGCCGAGTGTCGTTCCCCTCGCGCGCAAAAATTCGCCGTCAACGTAAAGCTCGAGCCCGTCGTTTTGGAAATCGTGCTCAACACCCTGCTCACTCTCACATACCATATCGGTATGCCCCTGAAGCAAAATAGGCTCTTTGTCCTCATATCCCTTCGTCGCGGGGATATTTATAAGCACGTTGTTCACAGAGTCTCTGTAATATTCAAGACCCCGCTCACTCGCAAACGAGACCAAATAATCGGCTATCTTTTCCTCGTGCCCCGACATTCTCGGAATAGATGCCACCTTCTCAAAGAACTCGATTACCTTTGTATATTTAAAATTTTCGCAAACCATTTAAGTGTTTACCTCTCTTGCCGATTCTATTTTTTCGCTCCCGCCCTCGAGGCAGAGGACGCGCGTCTTATCTGACTTATCCTTGAAAGATCTATTTTTCCCTCGGGCATATTGTCGATATACTGGAGTGCCTTTCCCGTTCCCCGTATCACACAAAGCTCGGGGTTTTCGGCAACCCTCGTTTTTATACCCGTAAGCTCCTCGATAAGACGGTCAAGGCCGTAGAGCTGGCTTCCGCCGCCCGTAAGCACGATGCCGCCTTTGAGTATGTCTCCGATAAGCTCGGGAGGAGTGTTCTCTATCACCGCGTAAATAACGTCAAGTATATCCGTAATAGGCTCCATCATCGCCTCAAGCATCTCCTTTGAGGATACCGTGACGACCTTGGGAAGTCCCTGCAAAAGACACCTTCCCTTGACCTCGTACTCTCTTGCCGTCTGATGCTCATAGACAGCGCCTATACGTATCTTTACCTGCTCGGCAGTGCGCTCGCCTATAATAACGTTATGCTTGCGGCGCATATATCTCATTATAGCCGCGTCAAGCTGATTGCCCGCTGTCTTTATAGCCTTTGAAACGACGATACCGCCAAGCGATATAACAGCCACGTCTGTCGTTCCGCCACCGATATCGACCACCATATGTCCCGTGGGACTGAAAATATCTATTCCCGCGCCAAGCGCCGCCGCGACAGGCTCCTCGATAAGATAGGTCTTTCTCGCGCCTGCCTGCGTGCCCGCGTCGATAACAGCCCTCTCCTCTACCTCGGTGCTTCCCGTAGGTATGCAGATGATGACCTTAGGCTGAAATATATTTCCGCCGCAGGCTCTGCGGATAAAATACTGGATCATCTTCTGAGTCACCTCATACTGACTGATGACTCCGTTTGCAAGCGGACGTATAACGTCGATGTTTTCGGGATTTCTTCCTATCATGACCTGAGCGTCCTTGCCCACCTTGGTTATCATATCGGTGTCGGTATTCACAGCCACGACAGAGGGCTCGTTAAGAACGACGCCCTTTCCCTCTACATAAACGAGAACGGTAGTTGTTCCGAGGTCTATTCCTATGTCCTTTGAAAACATCTGCTTTGCCTTAAAGTTAAACATTTTACCGTTCCTTTCTTAAATACTTAAATATATTATACACTCTCACTCAAAAAAATGCAATAGCGTATTTTAGCATTATTTGTTTTCTTCTGTCGAAGCGAGTGAAAGCGCGATAACTTTTCTCGCTCCCGCGCGAATAAGATAGGACACACACGCCGCCATACTCGCGCCCGTCGTCACAACGTCGTCGATTATGATAACGTTCTTCCCCCCGACAGCGCTCTCGAGCGACTCTATCGGAGCATAAAGCTTTTTGACGTTTTTTGCCCTTTGAGCAGCGCTCAGCCTTTTCTGCTCCTTGCCGCCCCTCACTCGGGTAAGACAAGCAAGACACGGAAGTCCCATAGCTTTTGCGAGCTCGCCCGAAAGTATCTCGGACTGGTCCACGCCGTGCTTAATCACTCCCTTGCGTCCTCTTGGCACAAAGGTCACGAGCGTGTTATCGGAGTTTAGCGTGGGCAGGTCTTTGTCTGCCCTCAGCACTCCCGCAAGCTCGGAAGCAAGATACGAGCTTACGCGTATATTTTTATTTCCCTTGATAAACATAACGCTGTTATGCACGACAGAGATGCCCGAGGAATAGCTCACAGCCTTGTGATGACAGAGCGCGCCCGAATTCGCAAGCACCCGTGTCATACAGATGCACTCACACATAGCCCGTCCGCACCTTCTGCACTCCTGCCTTTTGGCTATCTCCCACTTCTTCTCGCAAGAGGGACAGAAAGCCTTGTTCTTCATCTCGTACGGAAGAAGCTCTCCGCACGACACGCATTTGCGTGTAGAAAAATATCTTCCAAAAAATTCAGATGCTGTCATATCACTCGCCCCTGAGTCTGTCCGCAAGTCCCGTATAGCGCATAGACTGACGGTTGTTGTCAACCATCTGCCTCATAATGCTCTCTTTGCCGACAAGCACCGCCATTTTCTGCGCTCTCGTTACAGCCGTGTAGAGAAGATTTCTCGTAAGAAGCATCGGAGACGCCGAGCACATCGGGATTATCACGACGGGATATTCGCTTCCCTGACTCTTATGCACGGTTATCGCGTACGCGTGCTCGAGGTCGTCAAGCAGTGTAAAATCGTAAATGACCACACGGTCGTCAAAGATTATCTCCATCTCGTTATTTTCGAGATATATCTTCTCTATAACTCCGATATCGCCGTTGAATATGCCGTATCCGTCCTTGCCGTCGGCATCTCTGTACCAGTTGATATCGTAATTGTTTCTCGTCTGCATAACTCGGTCGCCCTCGCGGAAAACGACGTCGCGGAAACGGTATTCCTTGCGGCTCGAAGACGGGGGATTAAGCGCCGCCTGAAGCATAATGTTCAGATTTTCAGAGCCCGCCTCTCCCTTTCTCGACGGAGTTATGACCTGTATTCCCTGACGGATATCCTCACCGTAAGCCTTTGGAAGCCTATTCTTATAGAGGTCGGCTATCGTGAGCGCTATGTCTCTGTCGCTCTCACGCCTAAGGAAGAAGAAATCGTTGTCCTTCGTATCGATCATCGGATATTTTCCGTCGTTTATAGCGTGGGCGTTGGTAACGATAAGACTTTTTTGCGCCTGTCTGAATATCTCGTTAAGTCTTACGACCGAGAAACGTCCGCTGTCTATGATATCGCGAAGCACGTTCCCCGCTCCTACCGACGGAAGCTGGTCGGAGTCGCCTATGATAATCACCCTCGCCCCGGGCTTTATCGCTTTGAGCAGCGCCATCATAAGAGCGCTGTCTACCATCGACGCCTCGTCGATGATAACTACGTTCTGGTCAAGCTGGTCGAACTCGTTTCTGTTAAACACGGGCGTCGATGAGCTGTCATAGTTCATCTCAAGAAGCCTGTGTATCGTCTTTGCCTCCATAGCCGTAGACTCCGAAAGTCTCTTTGCCGCTCTGCCTGTGGGCGCGGCAAGAGCTATATCAAAGCCCATACTGTCAAATATATGTATCAGCGCCTTGACTACCGTAGTCTTACCCGTTCCCGGTCCTCCCGTAAGTATCATCACTCCGTATCTGAGCGCGTCCGAGATAGCTACCTTCTGCAAGGAAGCGTACGAGATGCCGTTCTGACTTTCCTCGCGCTCTATAAACCTGTCTATGTCGGGCAGAGAGACGGCTGAGCACATTTTCTCGATCTGGCAAAGCTTCGCCGCTATGTATTTTTCGGCTTCATAGGCGTAAGACTCGTATATCATCTGCTCCTCGCCCACAAGCGTGTACCTGAGCACTCCGCTTTTTATAAGCGAGGATATGCCCTCGTCCGCGCTCTTTGTATCGACCTCAAGAAGCCTTGCCGAAGCCTCCGCAAGCTTTGTTCTCGGCAGGCAGGTGTGTCCGTTCTGATTTGCGTTTTGCGAGAGCACGTAGCGTATTCCGCTCATTATTCTGTCAAAATTATCACTTACGATACCGAGGTCAGCCGCCATTCCGTCTGCCTTCTCAAAGCCTATACCCTCTATCTCGTTGCAGAGACGGTAGGGATTTTTCTTTGCGATGTCTACCGACGCGCTGCCCCATCTTTTGAATATTTTTACAGTGAGGGTAGCTCCGAAATAATTTCTGAAGAACATCATTACCGAGCGCATTCCCGCCTGCTCGCGAAATCTTTCGGATATCTCGCCTGCCATCTTTTTCGATATTCCCTTGACCTCGGCGAGCCATTCGGGGTGATTTTCGATAACCTCAAAGGTCTCCTCGCCAAACTGCTCGACTATCCTCTGCGCAGTCTTAGGGCCTATCCCCTTTATCGCGCCCGAGGCGAGATAGCGAAGGATAGACGCCGTGTCGGCAGGCATAACTCTCTCGTATCGCTCGACGCTGAACTGTCTGCCGTACTTCGGATTGTGTATCCACTTTCCGTAGACCACGATATTGTCGCCGACACTCACCATAGGTATTATGCCGACGATAGTTATTATCTCATCATCGGAGGAAGCCATGTCGCATATCGAGTATCCGTTTTCTTCATTCGAATATATAACGTGCTCGATACTGCCCTCAACGCGCATAAGTCCCGAGCTCTCTGATATCTTTTCAAACTCGCTCAACGATAGCCACCTCCATTCTTAAAATTCTTTAAACAAATCAATTAAACGAAGTAATATTCTACTCCGTATTTGCGAAAAATGCTTATCAGCTCCGAGTCAGATGAAAATTCCTCTGCCACAAGCGCCGCAACACGGCACGAGCTTGTCAGAAGAAAATTTCCCATTGCCTCTCTGATAAGCATTTCCGCTTCTTCCGTATCCTTTTTATTCATAAAAGCTATCGCGTATATTATCCTCTTGTCACCGAATAGCTTTTGCATCAAAAGTCTTACCGCGCTGTAAAGTCCGAAAACGGCGAACATCGCCAATATCAGCTCGAGCACCGCTCTGAATACGTACATATCCGCACCTCCTCGGTACAGAATATGCCGCCCATCAAATGTAAGTTACTTTTATTTAAGTATCTCCGCCTTGAGCGCGTCAGCAAGGTCGGTCTTTTCCCACGGCACGTCGATATCTGTTCTTCCCATATGTCCGTACGCCGCTACCTGACAGTAGATGGGTCTGCGAAGGTCAAACTTCTTGATTATAGCTGCGGGGCGGAAATCAAAGAGCTTATTTGCCGCGGCAGCTATCTTATCCTCATCGGCAACAGACGTGCCAAACGTATCTATCATTACCGAAACAGGCTTTGCCACGCCTATCGCGTATGCGACCTGAACCTCGCACTTCTTCGCAAGTCCCGCAGCTACTATATTCTTAGCAACGTATCTTGCCGCGTAGGACGCCGAACGGTCAACCTTTGTCGGGTCTTTGCCCGAGAAAGCTCCGCCGCCGTGACGCGAATATCCGCCGTAGGTATCAACGATTATCTTACGTCCCGTAAGCCCCGTGTCTCCCGCAGGTCCGCCTATAACAAAGCGTCCCGTGGGGTTTACGTATATCTTCGTATCGTTGTCCATAAGATGAGCGGGGACAGTTGTATTGATGACCTGCTCGATTATATCCTCTCTTATCTGATAAAGCTCGACAGAGTCGCTGTGCTGAGAGGAAACGACGATAGTATCCACTCTTACGGGAACGTCGTCGTGGTACTCGATAGTAACCTGTGTCTTTCCGTCGGGACGGAGATAAGGCAATTTTCCGTTCTTTCTGACCTCAGTGAGCTTGAGCGCAAGCTTGTGCGCAAGAGATATCGGTAAGGGCATGAGCTCCTCAGTTTCGTCGCAGGCATATCCGAACATAAGTCCCTGGTCGCCAGCTCCCGTGTCAAACTCGTCCCCCGCAGCTCCCTGCTTTGCCTCAAACGACTTATCAACGCCCATAGCGATGTCGGGAGACTGCTCGTGTATCGAGCTTATAACAGCGCAGCTATCACAGTCAAATCCGTATTTTGCGCGAGTGTAGCCTATCTCTCTGACGGTATCTCTTACAACGCTCTGTATATCGACGTAAGCCTTTGTGGTTATCTCGCCCATAACGGTAACGAGTCCCGTGGTACAAAAGGTCTCGCACGCAACGCGCGACATAGGGTCTTGACGAAGCATCTCGTCAAGTATCGCGTCGGATATCTTGTCGCATATTTTATCGGGATGTCCCTCTGTCACCGATTCTGATGTAAAAAGTATTTTCTTCATTTCTCTATCCTCGTTTTTATTTTATCTGTCTTACAAAGAATAAAAGGGGCTGAGTCATTTAGATGCAGAAGTTGTAATTTGGTTCTCGTCGGCGTACAAAGGTACGCCAGAGAGCCAAAGTGCAACTAAAAATCACATTAAAAATCGAAATTCGCAAGAATTTCTACCTAAAAACCGTTTTTACTATCAGTTTTCAGGTAGCAAAAGCGGTCTTTTTATTTTTGTGTGATTTTGTTATGCGCTAAATGAATCAGCCCCATAACTCTCTCATCTACTTGGATTTAGCACCTTTCTTTAGCCTGAGAGCGGACTTGAATCAATAAGGTTCGAGTCCACTTAGGCTAAGCAGGTTGCCGTGACTTCACAGAGCCTGTCTCTCCGCCACTCTTGATAAGAACTTATTTACTTTACATTGTATTATAACACAAAAACCGACCGATTTCAATAGTATTCTTAAAATCGGTCGGAATTATATTCAGAAAAATATTGCCAACGCCCCGTAGGAGATAAGCGTCATAACAACACCCGCGATCATTACGCCAAACAGGCAGGAAAGAAGCGCTTTCCAGAATTTCATATCTATCATTGCCGCCACAAGCGAGCCGGTCCAAGCCCCCGTCACAGGGAGAGGGACAGCAACAAAGAGGCAGACTCCCCAAAAGGAGTATTTTTCGATCTGCGCTCTTCTCTTTTCAACTCTGCGATTGAGAAAATCAGCCACCTTGTTGAAAAATTTCACCTTCGACTTGCCCATCCAGGTTATTACCGCCTTAACAAAAAGCAATATTATCGGAACAGGCAGGATATTGCCCAAAACGCTGAGCAGATAGCTCTGCCACCACGGAAGACCGAGCGCCGCGCCAAGCGGTATCGCGCCTCTCAGCTCTATTATCGGTATCATCGAGCAGAAGAAAACGCAAAGCTCCTCGCCCACCGTATTCAAAAAGAAATTCTGTATAGCCTCAACCATATCTACTTCCTCACCGACTGCCACGCAGTCACTTTTATAATCAACAGAACATCAAGCTCTCAAAACAAAAAGTATAATTGCAAGCGACAACACTATAATAGATATCGAAACTATTGTAACTACAACGTTTCTTTTTGTATTTATTGTATTTTTCACCACACTGTCTTGAGCTCTTTCGATCATTCCTGTTCTTTTCAAAACATTAGATAACGGCTTATATAATAGCAAAACTATCGCCGCGTTAAGTATTGCCTTTATAAGATTGAAGGGTAAAAGCAGGGTGGGTATCAACGACACCACAGCCTCTGTCGGTACGTTCATATAATGGGGCGTTATAAAAAGGTTAGCCAGCATCATCACAGCCGTCATAGACAACACGCCCGAAGCAAGTCCCACAATAGCGCCGTAAAAGGTTTTCTTGTACTTATATATCAGACTCGCCACAAGCGAAAACGAAAGCGACGACAAGATATTCATAATAAGTCCGTAATGTCCCGTACTGCTTATGGTTATAAACTGCAAGAGCGGTACGATAAACGACACAAGAATTGCGGGTATAGGTCCAAAAATAAGTCCGCAAAGAATTATTATCGAATCCTTCACGTCAAGATCAAGAAATTGTACGGGAATTTTTATAACAAGCATTGACGCGAAGGACAATGCGCAAAACATTGCGATTATCGCAAGCTGTTTTATCCCGTTATGTTTTTTTTCGATGTTCATAAAAAAATCTCCCTTAATTACTATCATATACAGGGAGAAGATATTACCTATGTATAACATTAGCCTCAAGAAAAATCCGAACACTGTGTGTTCGGGGGCTATTAATATATCTTCTCTCATCCGGACTTTACCGTCGGTTCGGGAATCACACCCGATCGGCTCGGCTATATTTTACACCGAGTTCGCAGACTTTTACTGCCGGTATGGAATTTCACCAATCCCCAAAGTATATTTTTTTCACATCGGGGCTGCAAAGCAGCCCCGATGACTATGAATAATTTAATTACTCAACGATAGAAGAAACGACGCCGGAACCAACTGTTCTACCACCCTCACGGATAGCGAAACGAAGTCCCTCTTCACAAGCGATAGGTGTGATAAGCTCAACAGTCATATCAACGTTATCGCCGGGACGGCACATCTCAACTCCCTCGGGAAGCTCGATGATACCTGTAACGTCTGTTGTTCTGAAGTAGAACTGAGGTCTGTAACCAGCGAAGAAGGGCTTCTTACGTCCGCCTTCCTTCTCTGTAAGAACGTATACGTGACCTACAAACTTTGTGTGGGGGTGAACGGAACCGGGCTTAGCAAGAACCTGTCCACGCTCGATCTCGTCTTTTGCGATACCACGGAGAAGAACACCGATGTTGTCTCCAGCCTCTGCCTGAGGAAGAAGCTTGTGGAACATCTCAACTCCTGTAACAGTTGTGGACTTCTTCTCGTCAGAGAGACCAACAACCTCAACAACGTCTCCAACCTTAACAGTACCACGCTCAACTCTACCTGTTGCAACAGTACCACGACCGGAAATGGAGAATACGTCCTCGACGGTCATAAGGAAGTCGAGGTCAGCCTGACGCTCAGGAGTAGGAATGAAGCTATCTACTTCAGCCATGAGCTCAAGGATAGGAGCGTACTCGGGAGCGGAGAGATCTGTGTTAGCAGACTCAAGTGCCTCACGAGCAGATCCGCGAACGATAGGAGTATCGTCGCCGGGGAACTCGTAAGAAGAGAGAAGATCTCTGATCTCCATCTCAACGAGGTCGAGAAGCTCTTCGTCGTCAACGAGGTCAGTCTTGTTCATGAATACAACGATTGCAGGAACGCCAACCTGACGAGCAAGAAGAACGTGCTCACGTGTCTGCTGAAGAGGTCCGTCTGTACCTGCAACAACGAGGATAGCGCCGTCCATCTGAGCAGCACCTGTGATCATGTTCTTAACGTAGTCAGCGTGGCCGGGGCAGTCAACGTGCGCATAGTGACGGTTGTCTGTCTCGTACTCAACGTGTCTTGTGTTAATTGTGATTCCTCTTGCCTTCTCCTCGGGAGCGTTGTCGATCTGGTCGTATGCCAAGAACTCTACGTTTCCGGACTTAAGGGAAAGAGTCTTTGTAATAGCAGCGGTAAGAGTTGTCTTACCATGGTCAACGTGACCGATAGTACCAATGTTAACGTGGGGCTTTGTACGTTCAAATGTAGCCTTTGCCATTTTAAATGTCCTCCATTAATTTTATTTAAAAAATTTTAATTACTTTTTAGCTCTTGCAGTGATGATCTGTTCCTGAATTGACTTAGGAACTTCTGCGAAGTGGCTGGGTTCCATAGAATATACGCCACGACCCTGTGTCATAGAACGGAGGTCTGTTGCGTATCCGAACATTTCGGAGAGCGGAACCATTGCGGTAAGCTCCTGAACACCGTTTGCGGATTCCATAGACTGGATCTGTCCGCGGCGGGAGTTGAAGCTTCCCATTACTGTTCCGAGATACTCGTCGGGAACTATTGTTACAACCTTTGTGATCGGCTCTGTGAGTACGGGGTTTGCCTTTCTCATAGCTTCCTTGAACGCCATAGAACCTGCGATCTTGAACGCCATTTCGGAGGAGTCGACCTCGTGGTAAGAACCGTCGTAAAGTGTTACCTTTACGTCAACTACGTTGTATCCCGCAAGAACACCGTTCTGCATTGCTCCCTGAATACCCTGGTTAACAGGCTCGATAAATTCCTTCGGAATTGCTCCGCCTGTAACAGCATTGACAAATTCGTAACCCTTTCCGGGCTCGTTGGGCTCGAGTATGATCTTGACGTGACCGTACTGACCCGAACCACCGGACTGTCTCTTGTACTTGCACTCGTGGTCGACCTTTGCGCGAATGGTCTCCTTGTATGCAACCTGAGGCTTACCGATGTTTGCCTCTACCTTAAACTCACGGAGAAGTCTGTCTACGATGATCTCAAGGTGAAGCTCGCCCATTCCGGCGATAATTGTCTGACCTGTCTCCTCGTCTGTGTAGGTACGGAATGTGGGGTCTTCCTCAGCAAGCTTAGAAAGAGCTATACCCATCTTCTCCTGACCTGCGCGAGTCTTAGGCTCGATAGCAACGCTGATAACGGGCTCAGGGAATTCCATGTTTTCAAGAATGATAGGATGCTTTTCGTCGCAGAAGGTATCACCCGTGGTGGTATTCTTTACGCCGGATACAGCTGCGATATCACCGCTGTAGCATACATCTATATC
>JAZSBF010000060.1:0-4603 GCA_045602205.1 Eubacteriales bacterium | reverse complement strand
AAGCAAAACCTCGCGTTCGGAGTAAAGTCTTGCTATTCAAACAAGATTTTGCTTACCGCTCCTCACTTGAGCTCCCGCCGTTTCGGCTCGCGCCACGGTGTCCCTAGCACTCGCTACGAAACGATAAGATTTAAAATTTAGTTGGATTAAAATGATAAAATTAGAAGAAAGAAAAATTTCACGGCGGTGGGATTATTTTAAATTCCATCATACGCGGTAGGGGAGGGGCTAAATATTTGCGAAGCAAATTTTACGTCGCTTGCGACAGTTGCTCCTCCCATTATAATAAAAAAGAAACACGGCGGTAGGCAAATGTCCGCCGTGTTTCTACATTAGAGAAAAATATCCCATTAAGCAATACTATATTTAGGGGGCAAAAAACCTTTTTAAAAAGGTTTGGAGAGTGTGAGAACCTTTCCTCAAAAGGTTCTCACATAAATCTCCTTAACACAAACTAACTTTCTCCTTGTGTTGAAAAAATTACTTATTAAAGGCAGTCATTGCGATGCGTTCGCAGAGCTCGTCATAGCCTATACCGACTGCCGCGGCTTCCTGCGGGAAAAGGCTTGTAGGAGTCATACCCGGCAAGGTATTTGCCTCGAGACACCAGAACACTCCGTCCTTATCCATAATAAAATCAAATCTTGAATATCCCGAAAGGCGAAGGGCATCGAAAGCTTTCGCTGTCGCCTTGGAGATATCTGCAAGCTCGCTCTCGCTTATCGGCGCGGGGCATATTTCCGTGGTAGCTCCGCTTTGATATTTGTTCTTATAGTCGTAAAATCCTTCCTTGGGGATTATCTCGACAGGCGGAAGAACTCTGCCCTCAAGGATTCCGCAGGTGAACTCTCTGCCCTCGATCTTTTCCTCAACTATAAGCTTTTCTTCGTATTTGCAAGCGTCTCTGAAAGCGTCCTCAAGCTCCTCTCGGGTGTTCACGATAGACACTCCCACGCTTGAGCCGCCCGATACGGGCTTCACTACGCAGGGCAGACCTATCTTTGCAAGTATCTCGTGGGTGTCGCACCTGTCAGCCGCCGCATATATCCATTTAGGCGTTCTCACACCCGCCTGAACGAGTATTCTTTTTGAGATATCCTTGTCCATAGCTAGCAGGCTTCCGACATATCCCGAGCCTGTATATTTTATTCCGAAATTATCAAGAGTCGCCTGAAGCTGTCCATTCTCGCCCATAGCTCCGTGAAGCGCGATATAGACCACGTCAGCAAAGCGGCAAAGCTCAAGCACACCGTTGCCTATAAGCTCTTTTCTTCCGCCGTTTTTACGCTTTATCTCCTCAAGGTCGGGCACGAGCTCCGAGACCGAGATCGCCTCAGCTTCTTCGAGCGTAAACATACGCGAGGGGTCTTTTCCGTCTATGACACATCCTTCGTAAACATCAAGAAGCAAAACCCTGTGTCCGCGGCGTCTCAGCGCCGACGCTATAAGGCTTCCCGAGGAAAGCGACACGTTTCGTTCGGGAGAAAGCCCCCCCGCAAGCACAAGAATATTCAAAATTCCGTCTCCTATCTATGTATCTGTATCAGTATATTTTATGCGTATGCCGCGGGAATAGTTACCTTTTGCGCGTAAGATACGCCACTCTGTCGTTACCCGCGTAATCGGAATATATATGACACGCGTATCCGCACTCAAGCGCTATTTTTGTAACGGCGTCAGCCTGATCGTATCCTATCTCAAAGAGCATACTTCCGCCCGAGCGCAGATAGCGCCCGTAGACCGAGATTATCTGGCGGTAGAAGTCAAGTCCGTCAGCGCCGCCGTCAAGCGCGGCTCTCGGCTCAAAAAAGAGTTCCTCGTCAAGCGTGGCTATCTTGTCGCTCTCAATATACGGAGGATTTGAGATTATGCAGTCAAAATCGCCCAGCTCTTCCATAAATGACGGCGCAAAAACGTCTGCAACAAGAAGTCCGAGCCTGTCGCCCACCGCGTTTCGCTCTGCGTTCTCGCCCGCTATCTCTACCGTTTCGGGAAAAATATCGACCGCAACGGCGCTTGTGTCGGCTCTGCTTGCGAGTATCGATATCGCAACGCATCCGCTTCCCGTACAGAGATCAATAAATCTCGCTCCCTCAGGGAGAAGCTTTTCGGCAAGCTCAACGAGCTTTTCGGTATCCTGCCTCGGTATTAGCGTATTCTCGTTTATACGGTAGCTCTCGTGACAAAAATCCCATATTCCAAGAATATATTGCAAAGGATAATGCGAGCAGCGCTTTATAACGGCGGCATCAAGCTCGTCGGAGATAAAATCTCCGCCCGTGTTCTGAAAAAGCTCGACCTTGTTTATATTGCAAAAGTGGCATATCAGCATCGCCGCTTCGCCTCGATTATTCTCTATTCCTGCCTCACCAAGCAGATTGCATATCTCGTTATAGGTCATAGGGATTCCTCTTTCTCTGTATTACAGAAGTATTATAACAGATTTTGTCTATAAAATAAAGGATTTTACAAATATTTCTCTAAAATTTTTAACAAAATAAAAATTTATAAAAAAAATCATTGCTTTTTTTAAAAAATGTGATATACTATACTTAAGAATTATTTAAAATTTTACTCAGGAGGGTATTTAATATGAAATTGTTCAAGAAAAAGACTAACTACGGCAAAATAATTGCCATCACTCTTGCTGCTGTTGCAGGAGTTTGCGCTGTTGCTTTCGTTATCTACAAGCTTATCAAGAAGTATACCGAGGATCTCGTTTATGATTGCGACGATCTCCTTGACGAGTGCGACGAGTGCGATATCGCTATCGAAGATGCTGAAGAAGAGTGCTGCTGCTGCGAAGAGGCTGCAGAGGCTGTTGCAGACGCTGAATAATTCGGCATATTCTAATATGTTCGGGGGAAGAAAAGGATTACTTTTTCTTCCCCCGATCTATAATATTGACTGGAGCAAGAGCTTATGAAATTACTTGATACTATTGCCGCGGTAAGTACGCCGAGAGGGAAGGGCGGCGTCGCGCTTATAAGGATATCGGGAAGCGAAGCGTTTTCTATCGCCTCTAAAATCTTTAAGCCGAAAAGCGCGAATAGTCTTTTGGATATACCTCACAGCCGTATGGTTTACGGCAGCATATATGAGTTCTCGCAGGACGGCTCGCGAGCAGAGATAGATGACGGAATGGCGGTGTGCTTTAAATCGCCGCGCTCATTTACGGGCGAGGATACAGTTGAGATAACCTGTCACGGCGGAATACTCGTCACAAAATACGTGCTTTCGGCTATTCTTGCCGCAGGAGCGAGACACGCTGAGGCAGGAGAGTTCACTCGCCGCGCCTTTCTTTCGGGAAAACTCGATCTTTGCGAGGCGGAAGGACTTGGTGAGTTGCTTGAAGCGAAAAATATCAACCAGCTGCACGTCGCCAGAACGGTAATGAAGGGCGCTTTGACAGAGAAGTCAAAAGCGCTGTACGACTCCCTTCGCGCAATGCTTGGAAGCATTTACGCGAGGATAGATTTTCCCGACGAGGATCTTTCGGATATGTCAGAGAGCGAGATGATATCTATGCTTGAGGATATCCTTCTGCGAACACGGCGCCTTGCCGACACATACCGCACGGGGCGCGCCGTTACGGACGGCATACGGACCGTAATATGCGGGCGCACAAACGCGGGAAAGAGCTCGGTATATAATTGCCTGACGGGCGAGGAATCGGCGATCGTGACCGATATAGAGGGCACTACGAGAGATATACTTAAGGAGACGGTTACGCTTGGAAAAACGACTCTCAGGATCTGTGACACGGCGGGCATACGCGCGACCGACGATACCGTTGAGAGCATCGGAATAAAGAGAGCGCTTGACGAAATAGAGTCGGCAGAGCTTATTCTGGCAGTCTTTGACTTGTCGAAAGCACTTTCAAGTGATGATATTGAGCTTATCGAAAAGCTCTCCTCGCTTGAATGTACCACAATAGCTCTTTTGAATAAATCGGATATCGTGGGAGATTTTGACGATAGAGTCTTAAAGCAGAGATTTGAGCATATCGTTACCGTCAGCGCAAAGCGCGGCGAGGGGTTTGACAAGCTTGGAGAGCTTGTAGATGAGCTTTTTATCGACCGTGAGCTCGATCTCTCGGAGGACGCCGTTGTTTTGGACGCAAGGCAGTACGCCTCGCTTCTGCGCGCGGCAGATGCTATAAGAGCGGCTCTAACCGCTATACGAGAAGGTCGTTCGCTCGACCTGTGCTGTATCGATATCGAGACGGCTATGCAGTCGCTCGGCGAGCTTGAGGGACGCGAGGTCGGCGAGGATATCGTATCTGAAATATTCTCGAAATTCTGTGTTGGAAAATAGTTAGTGTTGGAAAAAGGACGTGAGAACCTTTTAAGGAAAGCTACAAAGCCTATGGCTTTGCGCCAAGTTTGATTTGGCGGGTAAACACCGCCATTTCACTTTACAGCTAAAAACATCAAACATTGGGTTCTCACTCTCTCCAAAGCTTTTTAAGAAAAGGTTTTATGCTTTCTAAATATTCTGCAAAGCCTATGGCTTTGCGCCAAGTTTGATTTGGCGGCTAAACACCGCCATTTTTGCTATATGGCAAAAAACATCAAACATTGGATTGTTCTATGTTTGTATT
>JAZSBF010000059.1:0-4078 GCA_045602205.1 Eubacteriales bacterium | reverse complement strand
TTTCTGGGAACGATAGGCGTACGAGTGTACGTCGAGTTCCCAGAACGGCGGTAGAAAAAGTCGATAAAATGAAGAATTTCGCAGAAATTCAACATATTAGTGTCTCATTTTCATTTTTTGCTTGATAATGAGCTCTTTTTTGTTTTTATATTGGACTTTTTCGGTCTCGTCAAATGTGACAGCCCTCTTTTATATTATTTTTTGCTCAATATCCCACCGCAAGACCCAAAAGCAATATAAATGAGGTGAGTATAAGATTCAAAAGCTGGAACTTCCAGCTCCACTTGAACCAATCGCTGTACTTGACGTCAGCAAGACCTAAGCTTATAAGGAGCGCGGGATTTGTCGGATAAAAAACGTTTGAAAATCCGTCGCCGAAGGCAAACGCCACAATGCAAAGCTGTGCCGAAATATCAAATATACGCGCCATCGGAACTATAAGCGGAATCAGCATAAACGCCTTTGCCGAGCCCGAGGGAATGAAAAAATTCATAACCAGAACTATCAAATATATAAAGAGTATCACCGACCACGCAGGCAGTGTTTTTGCAAGATTTACCGAACCGTAAAGAACGGTATCCATTATATTTGCCTCTTCAAGCGTATATTTGATAGAGGAAGCAATAAGTATCATTAGCACCGCGGGCAAAATATTCACCACTCCGCTAAGCGAGGTCTTAAGAAGCATTTTGGGGGACATTCCCGAAACAAGAGTGGAAACTATTCCGTCCACAAAGAAAATGACCGCCACGATTATCATTGTATAATCCTGAAGCATCGGAATGAAGCCCGAGGAAAGTATCAGCGCGATCCCCACAGCCAAAATGCTTGTAAAGCAGATCATCGCTCTGTCCATCTTGGGATCTTTGACAAACGCCTCTGCCTCTCCGAGCCGCTCGATAGGTCTCTCTATTTTTTTCGCGTACAAGAAAAGAAATCCTATCAGTAAAGCATATATAAACACAAAGGCAAGGACACGCAGCCACACACCCGAAAACATCGGAAGCCCCGCAAGCTGCTGCGCCACACCGACAGTGAAAGGATTGCATATTCCCGACGCAAATCCGCAGCCGACGGCAAGCAAGCTCATACCCACACCCGTCAAAGCGTTCCAGCCAAGACTTATGGCAAGCGCCACAACTATTGGCACAAGGGGAACGCACTCCTCAAACGAGCCTATCATAGCTCCAAGAGCCATAAAGAACAAGACTATAATAGCCATCAAACGATAGCGCACCGCGCCAAAACGCGCAGTAAGCCTGCCAAGCATATACTTTATCAAGCCCGAAGCATCAAGGCTGTTGAAAACTCCGCCTATAACAAGCAGAAAGGCGATAACAGCAATCAACGCGCCGTTGCCCGATGCACCTAATACAAGTATTGGAGAAAGTATCCATTTCCAAAAAGGCAATCCACCCTCTACATAGGAAAATTCTCCGTTTGTGTCTATCACTATATTTCCGTTTTCGTCCTCTATCCGCTCATAAGCTCCGCCGGGAACTGTCAGCGTGAGAACGTATGTAGCTATCATCAAAAGAAAAATAACGATGATAGCCGTAGTAAAGGATCTGACTCCGATATTCAATCCTTTTTTTGTGTCCTTCGTCATAAAGCTCTCCAAAAATTTCAAATTATATCCCGTATATTATACACCATTCGACCCGATTAGTCAATACCCTCAAAGATATGCCTCACCCCAGTGACCTCTGCAGGTCTGCTTATATAAAATACCCCTCAGTATTCATTATAATTTCAATATATGATAAATTTTCCAATATATTTTGTCAAAATATAGACTTTTTTCAGAATTTGTGATAGAATAAAAAAGAGTATACAAATACTAACATCAAGGGGTTTTTTATGGACGACTTTATCAACAGAGTATTAAAATATCAAGACAACTCTCTGAACCGCGATTACGAGATAGCAGTAACCGAGCAGAGCAAGAAGCTCACGGAAGAAGACCTGGACGAGTACCTGAAACTTGTTGACGACAAAACGCAGGATATGTTTGCAAGATTTAGTTGCTTTTTCGTGGTCTATACGTACTACAGAAAGAACAACCTCATCCGCAAATTGAAGAATCTGGTATATAGCTATGAGGAACTGTTTGCTACACAGCCGCTCTTTCCGTTTATTTACATTATGGCAGAGGCAAAGGCGGCGACGATCAGCCAGCTGGACGCACTTCTTTCCAAGGGCGAAAAGCATTTGGAGCGATATAAAAACCATATCGGCTTTTTGAATTTGTATGCAGAGCTCTGTGCGACTTATTATGAGGTCAACCTTGATATGCGCGGCGACATTGCCGACCAGTCGGGAAACGATAGACTCAAAACGGCGTTTGCCCTCACGGAAAAGTGCTGTGAGGAGGCACCGGATTACCACAAGTTTTACGTAAATAAGGGACGTATTTCCGCACTTCTTTGCGATTACGACAGCGCGGAGCGCTTTATCCTTGAGGGTATCAGTAAGGTAACCAATGATTCCTATCACGACAAGACCGTTGCATATTACGAGGGCTTTTATCATAAGATTGCAACAGTTATCTCCTACGATAAGGCGCAGGCGACCATTAAGCTTTGCGAGAAAAAGCAGGAAAAGCTGGATGAGACACTGCGCAATCTGGATAAATCCATGAAGGGAATGCAGATAGATAACTTCAAGAACATCTCCATCATTTCCACCGTTATCGCGTTTTTGCTCGGTGGCATAGAGGCGTTCAAAAACATCAGCGATTATCATATCATCAGCAAGGTTATGTTGATGTACTCAGGCCTGTTTTTGTGCCTGATCGGCTTCGTTTCGCTGATCGCAACTGTTTCCACCTATAAGTTCAAACAAAAAATAGGACCAAATCTTCTGGCGATCTCCCTTGTGATTGTCGGAATTGCCATTTTTGGAGTAATGCTGATTTTGTGAGTATGATTAAAGAGCAACATTTTACTATCCGTGCGCACAGCTATAACGAGGATCGCTTTGTCGTTACGAAGCACCTGCTTGCTGTGATAGACGGTGCTTCAGGCTTAGCGCCGGAGCAAAAATGCGGGCCGGGAACGGACGCCTCCCGCCTGGCATCCTATGTTAAGACGGCACTGCTGCGCTGCAAGGATGAGAATATCGAACAATTTCTGCGAAATCTGAGCAGCCGCGCATACGAAGCGGGCTTTAACGAGGGCACTTCCTGTGGGATATCGCTGGTTCGGCTTTGCAAAGACACCGTGCGTTTTTATACGGTCGGTGATTGCGAGATCATCTATCGCCTGCGCACCGGTGAGGTGTCGCGGTTTTACCAGACCGAGTTGCCTGTGTTAGATAACAAGGCAATCGAGCAAATGGTGTGCTATGCCAAGGAGCATCATATCTCTGTCAGAGAAGCGCGACCGCACATTCAGGATATTTTGATCCGTCACAGAGCATTGATGAATACGCCTAACGGCTACAACGTGTTTGCTCCAAGCTCAGCGCCGAAATTCGAGGTAAAGACCCTTGAGATCGCGCGTGCCGAGCTTCATGACTTATATCTTTGCACAGACGGCTTTTTGCCCTGCTTTACCGAGCTTGGCATTTTTCAGCACGAGGGAGAGTTGTTTACTACCCCTATGTCAGTTAAGGATATTTGCCTGCAGATCCAAAGCATTTTGCGGCAGGATAAGGATTATAACCGTTACCCACGTTTTAAGCTGTTTGATGACATTACCGCCATCCGAGCAGAGCTTGACTAAAGCACAGAAAAGAGCCAAAAAACAGAGGATAAAAAATTTTAGCTTTGTCAAAATGGCGAAAAAGGCGCCTGCGGTGGTGAATTTTTGATTGTGGTAAATTTTCAATAGGCATACTTAACGCAGTAAAAACTCAAGCCCCCACGCCGCCAAAAAAAGAGACACCCGATTAGCGTAGTGCCCTTAAGGACACTACGCGTCGATATAAATCCGCTGACACGGATTTTCGATATACGCTAACGCGTTCGATATATTGCTGATGGCAACTATGTGCCATCAGCAACTCGATATGCTCACTGCGTGAGCGCGGATTTATATCATATCGAGTTTGAGCAAAGCGAAAACATATCGAATTT
>JAZSBF010000058.1:0-11901 GCA_045602205.1 Eubacteriales bacterium | reverse complement strand
AAAGCCTGTTATTATAAAGCTCTCGCCAAACGTTACCGATATAGTTTCGATAGCAAAGGCGTGTGAGAGCGAGGGTGCAGACGCTATAAGTATGGTAAATACTATGCTTGGAATGAGGATAGACCTCAGAACCAAAAAGCCTGTTATCGCAAATAAGATGGGCGGATTTTCGGGTCCCGCGATAAAGCCCGTGGCGCTCAGAATGGTATATCAGGTCTATGACGCCGTTTCTATTCCGATAATCGGTATGGGCGGAATAATGAACGCCGAGGACGTTATAGAGATGATGCTGGCGGGAGCTACCGCGGTAGAGGTCGGAACGGCAAACCTTATCGATCCCTTCGCGTGCAAGAGAATGGTAGAGGATCTTCCAAAGGTAATGGAAAAATATAAAATAAATAATTTAAGTGAAATAATAGGAGGAGCGCACTGATGGGAAAGGACGTAATTATTGCTTGTGACTTTAACAGCAAGGATGAGGTTATGAAATTCCTTGATAAGTTTACGGGTAGAAAGCCTTACGTAAAGATAGGTATGGAGCTTTTCTATGCCGAAGGACCCGAGATAGTAAAGGAGATAAAGGCAAGAGGACATAAAATATTCCTTGACCTCAAGCTTCACGATATTCCCAATACCGTTAAAAAATCAATGGCGGTCCTTTCAAGACTTGACGTTGATATGTGCAACCTGCACGCAGGCGGAACTGTTGCTATGATGGAGGCGGCGCTTGAAGGACTTCTTCGTCCCGACGGAACACGTCCCTTGCTTATAGCGGTAACACAGCTTACCTCAACGAGTCAGGAGAGAATGGAAGCTGACCTTCTTATCAAAGAGCCTATCGAGGAAGTAGTTATGCACTATGCTCATAACGCAAAGCTTGCGGGTCTTGACGGAGTCGTTTGTTCTCCCCGCGAGGCGACAGCGGTGCACAACAGATGCGGTAAGGAGTTTTTGACGATAACCCCCGGCGTAAGATTTGCGGACGGAGATATCGGAGATCAGGTTAGAGTTATGACTCCCGCTCAGGCAAAGGAGATAGGCTCTGACTACATTGTTGTCGGACGTCCGATAACCGCGGCGGCTGATCCCGTTGCGGCATATGAAAGATGCGTTGCTGAATTTGTTGACTAATTTAAGAAAGTGAGAGATAAAATGGAAGGCTACAAAAGAGAGTTTATAAAATTTTTGGAGGGCGCAGGAGTTCTTAAGTTTGGTGATTTTACCGCAAAGAGCGGAAGAAAAATACCCTACTTTATAAACGCGGGCGATATTAAGACGGGAGACCAGATAGCAAAGCTCGGAGAGTTTTACGCAAAGGCTTACTTCGAAAAGGTCGGAAACAAGCGTACCGTTCTTTACGGACCCGCATATAAGGGTATCTCGATAGCTGTGGCGTCTGCTGTGGCTCTTTCCAAGGAAGGTCTTGACGTTCCGTTCTTCTTCAACAGAAAGGAAGCAAAGGATCACGGCGAGGGCGGAGTTTTTGTTGGATATGTTCCGAAGGCGGGCGAGGAAGTCGTTATAGTTGAGGACGTTATCACAGCGGGCACGGCTATAAGAGAGAGTATGGCTATCCTCTCGGGACTCGAGGGCGTTAAGGTCGCGGCAACCTTCGTTATGGTTGACAGAAAAGAAAAGGGCAAGACCGACAAGTCGGCTATGGCAGAGGTAGAGGAGGAATTTGGATTCCCCGTATACTCGGTAGTAGACGTTTACGATATAATCGAGTATCTCGAAGAGGATGCGGCTAACGTTGAGAACGTCGAGAGAATTAAAAACTATTTGGCAGTAAACGGCGCAAAGGCGTAATTAAAATTAAATATTTACAGAAAGGAATCGGGCAAAGAATGAGAAGTCTTATAGATATTCAAGAGCTTACAACGCAAGAAATAAACGAGATAATTGAGGTCGCTTGCGATATTATCGATAACCCCAAAAAGTATAGTGAGGCTTGTCACGGCAAGAAGCTGGCTACGCTGTTTTTTGAACCGTCAACGAGAACCAGACTTTCCTTTGAGGCGGCTATGTATGAGCTTGGAGGAAACGTAATTTCTGTTTCAAGCGCAGATTCTTCATCTGCCACAAAGGGAGAGAGCGTTGCGGATACCGCCAAGGTCGTATCCTGCTATGCCGATATTATCGCTATGCGTCATCCCAAGGAAGGCGCGCCTCTCGTTGCTTCTATGAACGCGAGCATTCCCGTTATAAATGCGGGTGACGGCGGTCACAATCACCCCACGCAAACACTTGCCGACCTTCTCACTATTTTCAAGGAAAAGGGAAGACTTGACAATATGACCGTCGGACTTTGCGGAGACCTTAAATTCGGACGTACCGTGCATTCGCTTATTACTGCTATGTCAAGATATACGGGCGTAAAATTTGTACTTATCTCCCCAGAAGAGCTTAAAGTTCCCAGCTACGTAAAGAAGGATATAATACAGAAAAACGGTATCGAATACGTTCAGACTACCGATTTTGAGGCGGTTATCCCCGAGCTTGACGTTCTTTATATGACCAGAGTTCAGAAGGAGCGTTTCTTCAACGAGGAAGATTATCTTCGCCTTAAGGACAGATATATACTTACTCCCGAAAAGCTCACAAAGGCAAAATCCGACCTTGTAATTCTTCACCCGCTGCCCCGTGTAAACGAAATATCGGTTGCAATAGATGATGATCCCCGCGCTTGCTATTTTAAACAGGTATATTGCGGAAAGATCGCCCGTATGAGTCTTATCCTTAAACTTTTGGAGGTAAACGTATGAATATAGATTCTATCAAAAACGGTATAGTTATTGACCATATAACCGCAGGAAACGGAATGAGAATATACAAGCTTCTCGGTCTTGATCAGCTCGATTGCTCTGTTGCTATAATCAAAAACGTAAACAGCAGAAAGATGGGCAAAAAGGATATTATAAAGGTAGACAGCGATATCCACGTTGATATCGACGCGCTTGGATATATCGACCCCGGTGTTACTGTCAACATAATCAAGGACGGCGTCCGCGTTGATAAAAAGAACGTTGCGCTCCCCGAGAAAATAACAAACGTTATTTTCTGCAAAAACCCCAGATGTATCACAACAACAGAGCAGGAGCTTCCTCACATCTTTCGCCTTACAGATGCGGAAAACAAGGTATATAGATGTATATACTGTGAGGTAAAGGGAGAGACAAGATAATTATTCAATTTTGCATTAATATCCAAAAAATATTCATAGTTGTGCAAAATGCTTTAAAAAACTGTAAAAAAATATATAAAAATTGTCATTTGGATTCTTGACAATATACAAAAACGAATGTATAATATTCACATAACACGAATATATATTCACAAAGGAGATCGTTATGAATAAATCAGATATCAAAAAAGTAGTTCTTGCGTACTCGGGAGGACTTGATACTTCTATCATCATTCCGTGGCTCAAGGAAAATTATAACAACTGCGAGGTCATCGCAGTCAGCGGAAACGTTGGTCAGAGCGACGAGCTTGACGGACTTGAGGAAAAGGCTATCAAGACAGGCGCGTCCAAGATCTATATAGAGGATCTTACCGACGAGTTTATCGATGATTACGTTATTCCCACCGTTATGGCAGGCGCAAAGTACGAGGAGTATATGCTCGGTACTTCCTTTGCTCGTCCCGTTATCGCAAAGCGTATAGTTGAGATAGCAAAGGCTGAGGGAGCAGACGCTATCTGCCACGGTTGCACAGGTAAGGGAAACGATCAGGTTCGTTTCGAGCTTACAATAAAGGCTTTCGCACCCGATATGCCTATCATCGCTCCTTGGCGTGAGTGGGATATCAAATCCCGTGAGGAAGAGATAGAGTATGCTGAGGCTCATGACGTGCCTCTCAAGATAAACCGTGAGACCAACTATTCCAAGGACAAGAATATGTGGCACCTCAGCCACGAGGGGCTTGACCTCGAGGATACAGGCAACGAGCCTAAGTACGAAGAGCCTGGATTTCTTGAAATGGGAGTGTCTCCCATTCTTGCTCCCGACGTTCCTACATATATCACACTTGAGTTTGAAAAGGGACGTCCCGTTGCGTTCAACGGTGAGAAGATGAGCGCAAAGAACATCGTTCTTGAGCTTAATAAGGTTGGCGGCGCTAACGGAATAGGACTTCTTGATATCGTTGAGAACCGTCTTGTCGGTATGAAGTGCCGCGGCGTATATGAGACTCCCGGCGGAGAGATACTCTATGCCGCTCACAGATATCTCGAGTCTCTTTGCCTTGATAAATACACAGCTCACAAGAAGGATGAGCTTGCTGTAACCTTTGCTGACCTCGTTTATAACGGACAGTGGTTCACACCTCTTCGCGAGGCTCTCAGTGCTTTCGTTGATAAGACTCAGGAGACTGTAACCGGTAAGGTTCGCCTCAAGCTCTACAAGGGCAACATCATCAAGGCAGGCGCATGGAGTGATTACACACTCTATTCCGAGGAGTTCGCTACCTTCGGTGAGGACAATGTTTACAATCAGGCAGACGCAACAGGATTTATAAATCTCTTTGGTCTTCCGATAAAGGTTCAGGCTCAGATGCTTGAAAAGAATAAGAATAAATAATCTCGAAAGGGAAGTTTTGCCTGCCGCCGAAAGGCGACGGGCAAAACGTGTATAATTAGTTATGGAAAAAATGTGGGCGGGACGCTTTTCAAAGTCTCTCGATAAGAAGGCTGACGACTTTAATTCGTCGATCAGCTTTGACAGCAGAATGTATAAGCAGGATATTACGGGCTCTATGGCGCATGCCGCTATGCTTGAGAAGCAGGGCATAATTGCGGGGGAGGACTATGAGAAGATCGTGTCGGGTCTTAGCGATATCCTTGCGGAGATAGAGAATGGGGAGCTTGAATTCAATATGAACTGTGAGGATATCCATATGTTCATTGAGGCAGAGCTTACCGAAAGAATAGGAGACGCGGGTAAGAAGCTTCATACGGCAAGAAGCAGAAACGATCAGGTTGCGCTTGACGTAAGACTTTATCTGAGAGATAAGTCGGCGGAAATAAGAGAGCTTTTGATCGAGCTGATAGACGCTGTGACCGAACAGGCAGAGAAAAATAAAGACGTTATATTGCCGGGATACACACACCTGCAAAGAGCACAGCCCATAACATTTGGACATCATCTTATGGCGTATGCTATGATGCTCTTGCGTGATATCTCGCGCCTTGATGATGCCGTGGCAAGAATGAACTTTTCTCCCCTTGGCTCTTGTGCCCTGGCGGGAACGACCTATAATACAGACAGAGAATACGTAGCCGAAAAGCTTGGCTTTGACGGTATTACGCAGAACAGTATCGACGGAGTTTCGGACAGAGATTTTTGTCTTGAGCTTATGAGCGCGATATCGATAATCATGATGCACCTTTCACGCTTTTCCGAGGAAATAATTCTTTGGTCAAGCTGGGAATTTTCTTTTGTTGAGCTTGACGATTCCTTTACCACGGGCTCGTCTATAATGCCGCAGAAGAAGAATTCCGATATGGCAGAGCTTGTAAGAGGAAAAACAGGCAGAGTTTACGGAAATCTTATGGCTCTCCTTACCACACTCAAGGGACTTCCGCTTGCGTATAACAAGGATATGCAGGAGGATAAGGAGGCTGTGTTTGATTCTATTGACACAGTTATCGTTTGTCTTGACGTCTTTGCACCGATGATACGTACAATGAAGGTCAAGAAGGACAATATGTACCGCGCGGCACAGAAGGGATTTATAAATGCGACAGACCTTGCGGATTATCTTACAAAACGAGGAATGCCCTTCAGAAGCGCGTATAAGATAGTCGGACAGATAGTTGCGGAGTGTATAGAGCGCGGATGTGTGCTTGATACTTTGCCTATCGCGGAATATAAAAAATATACCGAGCTGTTTGAGGAAGATCTTTTTGAGGAAATATCTCTTGAAACCTGTGTTTCAAAGAGAATATCGGCGGGAGGTACTTCGGTCGGGTCGGTAGAAAAACAGATAGCGTATGTTAAAGAGGAACTAAAAAAATGACTAAGGTATTTATTGACGGTAAAGCGGGAACAACAGGACTTCGTATATACGAACGCTTGAGTCAAAGAGATGATATAGAAATAATAACTCTTTCCGAGGAGGAGCGAAAGCTCCCCGAGGCAAGAAAGCGGGCGCTTAACGCTTGTGATATAACCTTCTTGTGTCTGCCCGATGACGCGGCAAGAGAGGCTGTCGGAATGATAGAGAACGAAAACGTTGTCGTTCTTGACACATCAACGGCGCATAGAACCGACCCCACTTGGTGCTATGGTTTTCCCGAGCTTTCGGCGGAGTATGAGGATAAGCTGCTCACGTCAAAAAGGATAGCTGTTCCGGGTTGCCACGCGAGCGGATTTATCGCGCTCGTCTATCCCTTGATAGAGGCTGGAGCAATAGATCACGATATACTTCTTTGCTGTCATTCTCTTACGGGATATAGCGGCGGAGGAAAGAAGATGATAGCCGAATATGAGGCAGACGAGAAGGATATGGCGCTCTGTGCTCCAAGACAGTACGGAATAACACAGCAGCATAAGCATCTTAAAGAGATGAAGGCTATCGCAAGGATAGATAAAGCGCCTTGCTTCTCACCGATAGTTTCGGATTTTTACAGTGGTATGCTTGTCACCGTTCCGCTTTTTTGCGAACAGCTGAACAGCGGATTTGATATCGACGCTGTAAGAAAGATATATGCCGAAAAATACACGGGCGAGGTAGTGAGATACTGTGAAAGCATTGACGACGGCGGCTTCGTCTCGGCAAACGGAGTGGACGGCGCTGACTCGATGCTCGTTTCGGTAAGCGGAAATGAGGATAGGATCGTTCTGATGGCGCTTTACGACAATCTTGGAAAAGGCGCGTCGGGAGCGGCTGTTCAGTGTATGAATATGGTAATGGGAATTGACAAAACCACCGGTCTTGTTTTATAATATATAGTATAGTTTCTGTGAGGTAGAAAAATGAAGAAGATTGAAGGCGGCGTATGTGCCGCAAAGGGATTTACCGCAAACGGAGTACATTGCGGCGTAAGAAAGAATAAAACTAAAAAGGATATTGCTCTTATATACAGCGAAGTACCTGCATCTGCGGCAGCAGTATATACAACAAATCTCGTTAAGGGTGCGCCCTTGACTGTAACAAAGCAGAATATAGCGGACGGCGTGGCACAGGCAGTTATCTGTAACAGCGGCAACGCAAATACCTGCAACGCAAACGGTATAGAGATAGCAACAAAGATGTGTGAGCTTGTCGGAAAAGAACTCAACATTCCCGCAAATAACGTCATCGTTGCATCTACGGGAGTAATAGGACAGCCCCTTAGCATAGAGCCGATAGCGGCGGGCATTCCGCCTCTCGTTGCGGGACTCGGAGACAACAGTCTTTACGCCTGTGAGGGAATAATGACTACCGACGTAAAGGTAAAAGAGATAGCCGTTGAATTTGAGGTGGACGGAGTAGTTTGCCGTATGGGCGGTATCGCAAAGGGAAGCGGAATGATACATCCGAATATGGCTACAATGCTTGTATTTGTAACCACAGACTGCGCTATCTCAAGCGAGATGCTCTCAAAGGCTCTTTCTGAGGACGTTAAGACCTCTTTTAATATGATAAGCATTGACGGAGATACCTCTACAAACGACATGGTCTCGGTAATGGCTAACGGACTTGCAAAGAATACTGCAATAACCGGGGAGGGAGTAGCTTACGATGCTTTCTGTGAGGCTCTTCACGAGGTCACCTCTTACCTTTGCAGAATGATAGCGGCAGACGGCGAGGGAGCAACAAAGCTCCTTGAGTGTGAAGTGAACGGCGCTAAGGATGATAAGACAGCGCAGACCGTTGCTAAATCGGTAATATGCTCGTCTCTCTTTAAAGCGGCTATGTTTGGCGCTGACGCTAACTGGGGGCGTGTGCTTTGCGCTGTCGGATACAGCGGGGCGGATATCGATATAAACGCAGTTGACGTTGCTTTTGAATCCGAGAAGGGCAAGATAGATGTTTGCAAAAACGGCTCGGGAGTTGAATTCTCCGAGGAGAAGGCAAAAGAGATACTTCTTTGCTCTGAGATACGTATACTTATAAGCGTTGGAGAAGGCAAAGGCCATGCGGTTGCGTGGGGCTGCGACCTTACCTACGATTACGTAAAGATAAACGGTGATTACCGTACATAAATTAAGGAGACAAATATGGAATTTAACGTTGCGCAGCGCGCTGATGTGCTTATACAGGCGTTGCCGTATATAAAGAAATATTATAACAAGATAGTGGTTGTAAAATACGGCGGAAACGCGATGATAAACGATGAGCTTAAGGATGCCGTTATGGGAGACATCGTCCTGCTCTCGCTTATAGGTATCAAAGTCGTTCTCGTTCACGGCGGCGGACCTGAGATCACCGAAATGCTTTCCAGGATCGGCAAAAAGACAGAGTTCGTTGACGGGCTCAGAGTTACCGATAAGGAGAGTGTTGAGATAGTTCAGATGGTCCTTGCGGGCAAGATAAATAAAAATCTTGTAAACCTTATTCAGAATAAGGGCGGCAAGGCGATCGGACTTTGCGGAATAGACGGACACATGATAAAGGCTGAAAAGCTTGATGAAAGACTCGGATTTGTGGGTGAGATAACCGACGTAAACGTATCTCCTATTCTCGACGTTCTTGAAAAGGGATATATTCCCGTAATTTCGACTGTCGGATTTGATAACGACGGAAATACTTATAATATCAACGCCGATACAGCAGCCGCAAGAATTGCGGGACAGCTTGGCGCGGAAAGCCTTATATCTATGACCGATATCGAGGGAATACTCAGAGATAAGAATGATCCCTCTACGCTCATATCCAAGATAAACGTAAGCGACGCTCCCAAGCTTATGAAGGACGGAATTATAAGCGGTGGTATGATACCCAAGGTCAATTGCTCGATAGAGGCAATAAGACGCGGAGTTAGCAAGGTATTTATCATTGACGGAAGAATTCCTCATGCGATACTCATAGAGACTCTTACAGACGAAGGTATAGGAACTATGTTCCTCTCGGGTAACGATTATGAGAATTAAGGAAGCAGATAAAGAATTTATCGCTAATACCTATGCAAGATTTTCCTTGGCTCTTGTAAGCGGAAAGGGATCTCTCGTGTACGACGAGGACGGAAAAGAATATATAGATCTCGGAACGGGAATTGCTGTAAATACCTTCGGCATAGGAGACAGCGAATGGGTAAGCGCTGTTACCGAGCAGCTTGGAAAGATACAGCACACCTCAAACCTCTATTACAGCGAGCCCTGCGCCAAGCTTGCGCAGATGCTTTGCGAGAGGACGGGAATGAAAAAGGTATTTTTCTCGAATTCTGGAGCTGAGGCTAACGAATGCGCGATAAAGGCGGCAAGAAAATACGGAGCTGATAAAAAGGGTGAGGATTATACAACTATAATCACGCTTAAGAACAGCTTTCACGGAAGAACGATAACTACGCTTGCGGCAACGGGGCAGGATACATTCCATAATGATTTCAAGCCCCTTACGGACGGATTTGTCTATGCCGAGGCGAACAATATCGACGATATCAAGCGTCTTGCAAGTGAAAATAAGTGCTGCGCCGTGATGTTTGAGGTGGTTCAGGGTGAGGGCGGTGTTAATCCGCTTGACGAGAGATATCTTGCGGAGCTCTCGAGCTTTGCTGCCGAGAATGATATTTTGCTTATCGCAGACGAGGTACAGCTCGGAAACGGACGAAGCGGAATGCTTTACGGATATATGAATTACGGAATTATGCCCGATATCGTATCTACCGCAAAGGGACTTGCGGGCGGACTTCCGATAGGAGCTACCTTGCTTGGTGAGAAGGTAAAGGACGTATATACTCCCGGGCTTCACGGCTCGACCTTTGGAGGAAATCCGATAGCCTGCGCGGGCGCTATAAGCATCATATCCCATCTTGACGATAAAATGCTTGACGGAGTAAAGGAAAGAAGTAAATACATTTTTGACGAGCTCAGCGGAGCTGCGGGAGTAAACAGCGTTACGGGACTTGGACTTATGATAGGTATCGAGACCGCTCGCCCCGCGTCTGACGTCATATCCGAATGTATGGAAAAAGGAGTGCTTGTAATAAAGGCCAAAAATAAGGTCAGAATGTTGCCTGCACTCAATATACCGATGGAACAATTAAAAATTGCAATAAAGATATTTAAGGAGGTATGCGCAAAATGAAGCATTTGCTCAAGCTTATGGATCTCAGCGAAAAAGAGATCTGTGAGATACTCAATACAGCAGATCAGCTGAAATACGAAAAGAAGAACAATATTCCTCATCACATTCTCGCGGGCAAGACCCTTGGAATGATATTTGAGAAGTCATCCACGAGAACAAGAGTTTCCTTTGAGGTTGGTATGTATGACCTTGGAGGCGCGGCACTCTTCCTTAGCTCACGCGATCTTCAGATAGGCAGAGGAGAGCCTGTTGAGGATACCGCAAGAGTTCTTTCGCGTTACCTCGACGGAATTATGATAAGAACCTTTGCGCAAGATGAGGTAGAATCTCTCGCGTCGGTCGGAACGATCCCTGTTATCAACGGACTCACCGACTACTGCCATCCCTGTCAGGTGCTTGCAGACCTTATGACAATAAGAGAGCACAAGGGAAGCACAAAGGGACTCAAGCTCTGCTATATCGGAGACGGTAACAATATGACCAACTCTCTTATAGTTGGCGGTATAAAGATGGGAATGAGCGTTTCTGTCGCTTGTCCTAAGGGATATGAGCCTGACGAAAAGCTTATGAAGTGGGCAAGTACAACAGGAAACTTCGTTTGCACGGAGGATGTATTCGAGGCGGCTAAGGACGCAGACGTTCTCTATACTGACGTATGGGCTTCTATGGGTCAGGAGGAAGAGGCTGAGGCTCGTAAGAAGATATTCAGCGGATATCAGATAAACTCTGCGGTAATGGCTGTTGCGCATAAGGACGCAATGGTGCTCCACTGTCTGCCTGCTCACCGTGAGGAAGAAATAACGGCTGAGGTCTTTGAGGCTCACGCAAATGAGATATTCGATCAGGCAGAAAACAGACTTCACGCACAAAAAGCAGTACTTGTAAAATGTCTTAAGTAAAAGGACGGGAATATATGAAAAAAGCATATTTAATTCTTGAAGACGGTCATATTTTTGAAGGAGAGGCTTTTGGAGCTGAGGCAACCTCTGTTGGAGAGCTTGTTTTCACAACAGGTGTCGTAGGCTACCTTGAAACTCTTACAGACCCTACGTATTACGGTCAGATAGTTCTTCAGACATTTCCTCTCGTAGGAAATTACGGAATAATTCCCGAGGATGCAGAGGGCAAAAGCTATGTTAAGGGCTATGTTGTAAGAGACTGGTGTAAGGCCCCCTCGAACTTCAGATGCGAATACGATATCGATAAATATCTCAAGGATTCGGGAATTCCCGGAATCTGCGGAGTTGACACAAGAGAGCTTACCGCTATAATTCGTGAAAAGGGAGTTATGAACGCAACTATCTGCTACGAGCTTCCCAAGCATACAGATCACCTTAAGGAGTACACGGTAGTAAACGCGGTAAGCGCAGTCACCGATAATACCACCTATACGGTAGAGTCCGAGGGAGAGAAAAAGTATAACGTTACGATTATAAATTACGGTAAAAAGGACGGTATCGTAAAAGCGCTTACCGCAAGAGGATGCACTGTTACTGTCGTTCCTCATACAGCTAGCGCTGAGGACATCGTTGCCACCGCTCCCGACGGAATAGTTCTTTCGGGAGGACCCGGAGATCCCGCTGAGAACACAGATAGCATCGAGTGCATTAAAAAGCTTCTCGGCAAGTACCCGATATTTGGCGTATCTCTCGGACATCAGCTTCTCGGACT
>JAZSBF010000057.1:0-4225 GCA_045602205.1 Eubacteriales bacterium | reverse complement strand
ATGAAATTTAACGGAATCGATTTTGATACATATCTTAAGAACTATCCCGATGATAAGGGTTATTTTGGCAAATACGGCGGTTCTTACGTTTCTGCCGATCTGCAGAAGGCAATGGACGAGATAACCGAGGCTTATTTCACTATATGCAAGTCCAGCAAATTTATAAGCGAGCTTCGCAGAATAAGAAGAGAATTTCAGGGCAGACCTACGCCTATCTCTTATCTTGAGCGCCTTTCGGGCAAGTTCGGAAACGTTCAGCTTTACGTAAAGCGTGAGGATCTCAACCACACGGGTGCGCACAAACTCAATCACTGTATGGGTGAAGCGCTTCTTGCAAAATATATGGGCAAGAAGAAGCTTATCGCCGAGACGGGCGCGGGACAGCACGGCGTTGCTATCGCTACGGCTGCGGCATATTTCGGACTTGAGTGTGACGTTTATATGGGCTCTGTCGATATAAAGAAGCAGGCTCCGAACGTTGCGAGGATGAAGATACTTGGCGCAAACGTTGTCGAGGTAACACACGGACTCGCAACTCTTAAAGAGGCGGTTGACGCGGCATTTGACGCTTACGCAAAGGATTATGAGAACAGCATATATTGCATAGGTTCTGTTGTAGGACCTCATCCTTTTCCGATGATGGTGCGCGATTTCCAGAGCGTAGTCGGAATTGAGGCGAGAGAGCAGTTCCTTGGTATGACAGGCGAGCTTCCCGACGCAGTCGTAGCTTGTGTCGGCGGCGGCTCTAACTCTGCGGGATTCTTCGCGGGATTTTTGAACGACCCCGTTGAAATATACGGCGTTGAGCCTCTTGGCAGAGGCGAGAAGCTTGGCGATCATGCGGCAAGTCTCAAGTACGGAACAGAGGGCATTATGCACGGCTTTAACAGTATTATGCTCAAGGACGAGAACGGTGACCCCGCTCCCGTATATTCGGTAGCGAGCGGACTTGATTATCCCTCCTCGGGTCCCGAGCACGCATTTTTGCACGAGCTTGGACGAGTAAAATATGACGTTGTGAACGACGATGACACCATAGATGCTTTCTTTATGCTCTCAAGACTTGAGGGAATCATTCCCGCTATTGAGAGCTCACACGCTGTCGCATACGGCATAAAGCTCGCAAAAGAGATGGGCAAGGGCTCGGTTCTTATCAATCTCTCCGGCAGAGGTGATAAGGATATGGATTACATAATCAGCCAGTACGGTATAAGATAAGACGGGGCTGTCATATTTGGCAAGACCGAAAAAGTCCGAAAAAAGAGAAAAAACAACCGCTAAACTCTCTAAATGATGATAAGTAAAACAATAATAGGTTGAATTTCTTCGAAATTCTTCAAGTTTAATGGACTTTTTCTACCGCCGTTTCGGAGGCTCGACGTACATTTGTACGCCTCACGCCACCGAGAACGACGCTTCTTGCTCAAATCTGCCTATCCCTGATGAGATGGGCTGTCATATTTGGCAAGACCGAAAAAGTCTGAAAAAAGAGAAAAAACAGTAAAGAGACTGACTCAAATGTGAATTTGAGTCAGTCTCTTTTCATTTTATCCAACGTTTTTGTTTTCGAAAAGCTCGTCTATGCTTACGGAAAACAGGCGGGCGATCGGTAAAAGCAACGCAAGATCGGGATAAGCACAATTGCGTTCCCATTTTGATACCGCCTGCGCACTTACGTGCAGGTGATAGGCAAGCTCGCGCTGTGTCATATTCTTTTCTATGCGCAAACGTCGGATATTTTGACCAAGCGGAATTTCCAAGATCTAACCTCCTGTGATTTATCCGCCGCCACAGGAAACCTGTCTGTGACAGCCCCAAGGTAACGGGACTGTCACAGTTGCTCGCACTTATGCTTGTGCAATAGGCGAGCAATACGGCATTCTTTTTGTTGAATACATAAATATACTCGCCTCCTTTCATTCAAAATAGGTTATCGATAGACGCGTCTGCGATACGCACCCCCTCGATACGTTCTTATTCTAACATATTCCAATTTCTGTGTCAATACAGTAACACTCTACTTGTAGTTGACAGCTTAACTCGATATATGGTATTACACTCACTTATTATTTCTTATCATATCTTTCAGCGCCTCAAGCGAGTCGGAAAGACCGCCGACCGAGTCTATTATGCCGTACTTTACCGCTTCATCACCGTCGATTATCGAGCCTACGTCGGTCGCCATTTCGTCGGGGCGCATCATAAGCTCGTTTATCTTCTCTTTTGAGGCGTTTGAGTGGTCGCAGATGAATTTCACTATTCTTTTCTGCATTTCCTCAAAATATCTGAAGGTCTGGGGAACGCCCACCACAAGTCCGTTTATTCTTACAGGATGGATAGTCATTGTAGCGGAGGGAACGATAAATGAGCGCTTCGCGGAGGTGGCAAGAGGAACGCCGATAGAGTGTCCGCCACCAAGCACGAGCGTCACGGTGGGCTTTTTCATAGAGGCTATCATCTCCGCAATAGCAAGTCCCGCCTCTACGTCACCGCCCATGGTGTTGAGCACGATAAGAAGTCCGTCTATCTCCTCGCTTTCCTCAATGGCGACAAGCAGGGGAATTATATGCTCGTACTTCGTTGCCTTTTGTGAGTCTCCAAGTATATAGTGTCCCTCTATCTGTCCTATTATTGAAAGGGTGTGAATCGTCTCATTTGAATTTTTAGTGACGACAGATCCGCTTTTTATGATATTTTCAAATTGCTCGGAATTGGCATTTTGCCCGTTTTTTTCTTGTTCGTTTGTAAATTCGTCCATAATAACCGCCTTTCAAACTAAAATATGGTGATATCGGTGTCATTTATTGAAATATTATTTACATAATTGTACGAATTAATTCTTTACAATCGAAAAAAAGTGTGGTATAATAAGTGTTGGTTATCAAATAAATTTATACATTGAGAGGTATTGATTATGTCTAACAAGTTTTTGGTAGAAACATCTGCAAGACACGTACATCTTACGGAAGAAGCTGTTGAGATACTTTTCGGTAAGGGACATCAGCTTACCAACAAGAAGGACCTCAGCCAGCCCGGTCAGTATGCTTGTGAGGAGAAGGTTACGGTTATAGGTCCTAAGGGCTCGCTTAAGGCAAGTGTTCTCGGTCCTACACGTAAGGCTAACCAGGCAGAGCTTTCTCTTACCGATGCGCGTACTATCGGTATCGTAGCTCCCGTTCGTGAGTCGGGTGACGTTGCAGGAACTCCCGGATGCGTATTTGAAGGTCCTTGCGGTTCTGTTACCGTTGAGGAGGGCGTTATCGCCGCTAAGAGACACATCCATATGACTCCCGCTGACGCAGAGGCGCTTGGAGTAAGCGATAAGGAGATAGTAAGCGTTAAGCTCGATACTCCCAGATCACTTATCTTCGGCGACGTTGTAGTAAGAGTAAGCGACAGCTTCGCTCTCGCTATGCACATCGATACAGACGAGTGCAACGCTGCTTGCGCAGGCGGAACTGTTTACGGCGAGATCGTAAAATAATCTATTTGTAAAACTTTAATAAGGAGATAAAAAAATGAGCAAAGAATTTTCTTGCGAATACGCAATGAGTGCAGACGTTGCCAGAATGTGCACAGTTGCAAAGGGTCCGAACCACGGTCCCGCGCCCATTCCCGAGGAGGGCAAGTGGGTTCAGGCTAAAGAGATATGCGACATTTCCGCTTACACTCACGGTGTAGGCTGGTGCGCACCCCAGCAGGGAGCTTGTAAGCTTTCTCTCAACGTTAAGAACGGTATAATCGAGGAGGCTCTCGTTGAGACTATCGGTTGTTCGGGTATGACACACTCCGCGGCTATGGCTGCTGAGATACTCCCCGGCAAGACCATCCTTGAGGCTCTTAACACAGACCTTGTTTGTGACGCTATCAATACGGCTATGAGAGAGCTCTTCCTTCAGATCGTATACGGTCGTTCGCAGTCCGCGTTCTCTGAGGGCGGTCTCGTTATCGGTGCAGGTATGGAGGATCCCGGTAAGGGTGAGCGCCCGATGGTTGGTACAATGTACGGAACAAAGGCAAAGGGCGTAAGATACCTTGAGATGACAGAGGGATACTGCACAAGAATGGCTCTTGACGCAGACGATCAGGTTATCGGTTATGAATTCGTTTCTCTCGGCAAGATGACAGACTTCATCAAGAAGGGTATGGAGCCGAACGAAGCATACGAGAAGTCTAAGGGTACATACGGCAGATTTGCAGATGCTGTTAAGTACATAGATCCCCG